>NZ_DDGR01000027.1:0-103518 GCF_002337775.1 Sphingobacterium sp. UBA1897 | reverse complement strand
TTAGTTTTTATTTCTATATTTGATTATAAATTGAACGTTTGCGGACATGTTGTTGCGTGCTGTCTTGGCGCACCTAGTATATATTTAACGTTAAGAAGGCCGATAACGTGACGAGAATATTGGTTGCTCATTATTCAGGCATGTCCGTGGCGTTCAATTGAAATAATAGGTACATGTGCGTAGGTTGTCAGGGCGGGGTGGAGGCATTTTTGAGTAAATCGAACTATTTACTAAGTTGTACCTATGGACTTACCATTTACTAATCATCATATGTTTATTTTTGAAGCCAGGTTTTGAAATCTGGCTTTTTTATTTCTTATGCTATCAATTGTTGTTAATTTTAGTCTTTTACAAAGCTTACATCGGTTATTTTATAGGAAAAATTATCTTTTTCCCGTTCAGTTTCAGGTTTTTCCATTTCACTGTAGTGAACGGTTCCCTTCATCTTGAAGGTTGTATGGGAATCTAGATTGATTTTTTCTCCCTTATCGTCAAATACATAAAAGTTCTTAAGCGTATAATTTTTCTGATCTGCGGGAATTTCAAATAAAACATTGTTTTTTTCTGTCCCTACAGGTAATATAACGCTGAATGCAGTGAATTTTTCAGAACTAAATGCATGGGATTTAACTACGAAATTCATGGCCATAGTTTTTGATTTACCTGATGAGAATGTAAAGGATGGTGCATCAAATTCACCTGTTAACGTAATGGTTTTGTTTTGATTGTCGTAGTTTGATTCGATAGCTTTTACCGTATCGACAGAACTGCCATTGCAAGATGTGAACAACGCTATGGCAGAAGATACTAACAATGATGTCGAAATTAAGTGTTTTGTTTTCATGGGGAAAAATTTCATTAATTGTATATTATTTTGAACATAACATACTTCGTACTGCTATGCTCCTTTTTAATTGTAAAGACCCTTTTTATTGATAGACAACTTCGGCTCATGTATGTTTTGGCAGTTTCGTGAAGATTTCTTTGAATCATCAATATACATGCCTTCATGATGATTTAAGCTCACATTCAATAACATTCGTTGATCAATTTTTATAAAAGTAAGGTATTGAGGAAGAGGTTTTAGCACTTGATTTAAATTCGGGGGGAATGAATTTAAATTCGCATGCCTTGGGCTTTTTTTCGTCTATAAGAGATAGGTAAATGATAAACTCAAGTTTTATTTCGGCGGAAATGTCTGTAAACAGGTTGTAAGGGATTTGATCTTATACTATTAGCCCAATGTTATGATCAATTTTTTGATTTAAAAAAGACCAAGTTAATAACTAAACAGGTGAGTGTAAGTAAAGAAGAGCAAGTTCGGATGTTATTCCAAAATACCCAGGGTTTTTCAAAGGTGTCACGTGCAAGTCTTAACGATTTTTCTGAAGATATCGATAGGTCTATCGAGGCTAATTGATTATTTAAGGGTACATTTTGCGTGCCTGTAACCACAAATACACCAATAATATAGCTTAGGCATGCTGCTAGGATTAGATAAAATTTTGGTGAATACAGATCAAAAAATAATATGGTAGCCATGAATAACAAAAGTGGTGCGCCTAGAAAACAGCAGTAAAAAGCTGAGTTTAGTATTTCTTTATTGATATTTTGCATCGCCATCAAAAAGGCTTTATCGTTGAGTTTATGTAGACCCAAATTGACCGAAAAGGTATACGAAAAAAACAAGCCTGATATGATAGCCGAAAATATTGTTGCCAGCGCTAAAATGATGTCTTGCGATTTCATGTCTATATTTTTTTTGATGTACAATGTTTTACTGAACCTAATTCTCTAGGAGCTCTAATTTATCAAAGCATTGTTTTCTTATAGCAAATCTTTCGAAGAAGTTGAGGCTTTAAGAAATTACACACTTTCGTTGAGCTCGCCCTTAGACAATACAAAAGTTGTGATAAACAGTGAGTCAATATAGAATAAAAACGACAGTAACCTACTTTTTGTTAAATGATGTTGGCGTTGTTCCTGTGAAAGTCTTAAAGACACGAATAAAGTGCGATTGGTCGGAGAACCCATTTTCATAAACAATTTCCGTTAGCTTTTGGAAATCTTTGCTATTAAGCTGTTTCAAAGCGGCCTGAAACTGTACCATTTTAGCGAATTGTTTAGCGGACACCCCAGTTTCCTTGAAAAACCTTCTTTCAAAAGTTCGGATGTTCAATGCTTCTTTTTTTGCAATTTCCTTAATAATGATTTGGCCCTTTTTTTTGATGATTTCGAGAATTGCTCGCTGAATCGAAAAATCTATGTTATATTTCTTGCTATCGAAAAAGCTGAGGAGCGATTGTGTTAATAGTTGGATGCTGTTTTCAGCATTTGAAGATGAGAATAATGTACTGCTTAGTTGGTGGAAGGCTCTATTTGAAGGAGCATCTAGATCATAGCAGTCGTCGTTTATGCTTTCGGGCGAGATACCCCAAAATCGGCGTAATACAAATGGGTAAAATTGAAAAACGATAATCTGAAAAGGCCCTGTTACATCTATTGAAATCGGTTTTATTGTCTGACCATAGAGAAAAATCGTCGGCATCTTTTTATCATGGGGCTTGATTGTAAAATCACCATAGCATCGTTGAAACAATAGACCAGGGTAACCATCAGCATAAAAAGGTAAGTTTATGCGATCATTTTTCTGACTTTCAAATACCAGGATCGCCTTTACGAATAATGTAATGGATGTATCAGGGCTGATAATTTGAGAATTCATCAATTAACTTTGTTGGCTTTTGATTACGACCTGTTGTACGTTTAAATATACTTAAAAATCTATTATAAGATGGAGTTGCCCTGAGATTTTCATTAGCGGATTTGTAATATCATGGTATATCTAAAGTCTACACATGCAATCCGACTTATTTGAAATAAAAAAGGGGATTTTTTCTTCTCACCTCAAATAATTGTGCATGTTCCAGTAATTTAAATACTCAAAATTGAAACTACCATAATAGCTGGATCCCACTAAATGTATTTGTGTTCAGGTCGGCAGCTGAAAGCGTTTTTAGAAGTTCTCTAGCTGCGGCGCTACCTGCACGGTTTGCACCGATTGTCGATGCTGATGGACCATAACCCACGAGGTGAATTCTTGGTTCTTTAGCGACCATAGTCGCTAGTCTTCCTGCCATTTGAATGCCGCCCTGTTTTTCTTTTGGCAGCACAGCGTCTAGATGGCGCAATGAACTTTTAAAGCCTGTATTCCAAAGTATAACATCTGCTTGTTGTTCTGTTCCATCGGCCCATTTGATCCCCTTTTCTGTTATTTCTTGAAACATTGGAAAACGTTGAAGGACACCCCGTTTTTCCATCTCCTGGATTTTTGTAGAATAGGGGAGGCCCGTAACGGAAACGACAGACAAAGGTGAAAGCCCCAACCGTACACGTTCCTCTACCATAGCAACAGCATTATGCCCAGCCATGTCATCAAATGGCCCCTCTCTGAATAAAGGTGGTCGTCGTGTTACCCAGGTTGTCGTTGTAACCTTCGAGATTTGGTCCAATAGCTGTATGGCAGAAATACCGGCTCCAACAACAATAACATGTTTGCCACGAAAATACTCTGCAGTTTTAAAATCCTTTGTGTGAAGTTGCTCGCCACGAAATAATTCTGCACCTGGATAGGTAGGAATATAGGGGTTTTCCCATGTTCCGGTGGCGTTGATAATACCGAGTGCTGAGAAAAGAGTTTCTGCCGTATCGATATGAAAGCGATCTTGGTACAAGTAGACTTTTTCTACTTTAGCTGGTCGATATACTTGAAGTCCAAATTTTTCTTCATAAAGTTTAAAATAATGGGGAACAGCGGTGTTTGCCTGAACTTCCGCCCCTTTTGTTGATAAAGTCTCCTCAAACGACATGCCGGGCAAATCGTGTATTTTATTGACTGTACTTAAGGTAAGGGAGTCCCAGCGAAATTGCCAGGCTCCTCCTGGTGCAGAGGCTTCATCCAAGATGATAAAATCCGGCCCGATTTTAAGTCCGAGCTTCTTCAAATGATAAGCAGCAGAAAGTCCAGCCTGACCCGCACCAATGACTGCAATTTTTGTTTTGTAGCGAATGTTCTTTATCATACGAGAGTGGAGTTAACGCCAACCAAGTTCGGGAGCTACGTGTTCCAAAATGGCTGAAAGAATGTGGACATTGTAGTCGACCCCTAGCGTATTTGGAATGGTCAATAATAGCGTGTCTGCTTCCTGTATTGCTTCATCTTGCGCTAGTTCTTTCACGAGTTGATCTGGTTCTGCGGCATAACTTCGCCCAAAAATCGTCCGCTTGTCCGATTCTATTACCCCAATTTTATCTGTTTTGTCAGCCTCTTGCCCGAAGTAATAACGATCTAAATCATCGACCAGAGCGAATATGGATCGACTGACCGAAACGCGGGGTTCACCAGGGTGCCCTGCTTCCTTCCAGGCCTCTTTGTATAAACGTATTTGTTCGGCCTGCTGAATATGAAAAGGTTTGCCATTTTCATCATATTTCAAAGTGGAACTTTGCAGGTGCATCCTGTTTTGAGCAGCCCATACAGCCGTGGCATTCGATGCTGCTCCCCACCAGATACGATCACGTAACCCTTCCGAATGGGGTTCGAGTCTCAGCAAACCGGGCGGGTTTGGAAACATTGGATAGGGATTTGGTTCAGCGAAACCAATTCCTTTAAGTTTTTCTAAAAATTCCAATGCTTTTTGCCTTCCCATATCAGCATCTGTTTCGCCCTCGTTGATATTGTAACCAAAGTAACGCCAACCATCTATTACTTGTTCAGGCGATCCTCTGCTGATGCCGAGCTGCAATCTGCCCCCGGAGATTAGATCTGCAGCTCCTGCGTCTTCCACCATATAAAGGGGGTTTTCATAGCGCATATCGATGACGCCGGTGCCGATCTCAATTTTGGAGGTTTTGGCTCCAATGGCCGATAATAGAGGAAAGGGAGATGCTAGCTGATTCGCAAAATGGTGTACACGGAAATATGCACCATCTATGCCTATTTCTTCAGCAGCTACTGCTAGATCGATGGATTGCAATAAAGTATCGCTTGCGGTCTGCGTACTATATGCGGGATGCTTGGACCAATGGCCAAAAGATAAAAAGCCTATTTTTTTCATAAATCACAATGGGATTTGATGTCAATCAAATTTAATAAATGTTGCGATTATTTCGGTAGTCTACATTGTCCGATGGGTGTCAATAATATATGGTTTGAATGAATTTGCCAAATGACAAGTAGGCTGTGGCTCAAAAAGAGTAATTTTATATATTATTCAATTGTATTAGTGATTCAGGATGATGCTTTCAGACAAATTATTACAACAGATCGAGTTTATTAAGGAGATCGATAAGATTAAATATATCCAGCGCAGGACAAAACTTTTCAATAGTGACCGTCCCGAAAATGACGCTGAACATAGTTGGCATCTTGCCCTCATGGCTATTGTACTTTCAGAACACGCAAATCAATCAGTGGATTTATTGAAGGTAGTCAAAATGGTATTGATACACGATATCGTCGAAATTGATGCAGGTGATACTTTTATCTATGATACAGAAAAAAATCATACCAATACAGGTGCGGAGCGTTTGGCAGCTCAGCGGATTTTTGGAATTTTGCCTGGGCAGCAAGCAGAGGAACTCATTGCGATCTGGGAAGAATTTGAAGCTGGCCAAACGCCAGAAGCACAGTTCGCACGAGCGATGGATCGATTGGAACCACTTTTACAGAATAGTTCCAATAATGGTGGAACCTGGAATGAACCTGGTGTAAATTATGAAAAGGTTTATGCAAAAAAATCTGTCATCAAGGATGGCTCAGCAGTATTGTGGGAATATGCAGAAAAATTGATCGATGCTGGAGTTGCTCGAGGGATTCTCAAAAAGGGAGAGTAGTTAGGATACTGATCAATGGCAAGCAGTAAATCCGATACTATTGCTGACAGCTGCCAGCTTTTTATGATGATTGATAACTAAGTTCAGCGGTAAGTCTTCGAGTTCTATTTGTTTCCCAACAGAGGTTAGTGTCCAGCCATTTGGTAGTCCAACTTTATTGCTTTCCAAAATGAACTAATTCTATTTTGTATATTGTTTTGACTGAACGTGAGCTGCGAGGTTGCAAACATGCACGTTGTCAAAATGAATGTTCCTATTCTTTTCATGGGACATATTTACGAAATTGAGTAGTCAGACTAAATAGGAAGCATCAAAATTAAAGAAAACTTAATATTGGACCGCGAACTTAGCGTAGGTTATAACGCGTTGTTTTTTAGTATGGTCAAGAGCCTCTGAAAATCTGTTTGAAAAAAAAATACTATATGACAGGAAATTTAGTATGGAATTCTCTTGTGTAATTGTTTATAGCAAAAGCTGAACGGTTTATAGGTAAAAGTCTGTTGTTTACCGATGGAAATTGTTCTTTCGCCGAAAACTTATGGTTTTTTAAAGTTTATTTTTTGAAATTGGATTGATAAACTATTCAATCTTTATTTATGATACACTTCTTTAATTCATTGGTAATTTTAACTATAGTAGGATTGATAACCATCTCTACCAATGTGAAAACCAAAGATCCTCAGGCCAATATTGGGGACACTATAGTAGAATATAAATCTTCAATCAATCGCACTATTAAGCCCAGTATCCTACACAATATGCGACAAGATAAGGTTCAACTATACATGGATTACAAAGATTCTATTTTGTAACATTAACTTTCTTATTTGAAGTGACTGTTTTTATTTTTTGAAAAATATAATTTTTAAATTACTTTATTGTTATATAGATTAATTTCGTATATTGAGTTATATTGAAAATCAAGAGGGTATGTTATGGCGTCTGTTCTGTTTTGCAGCGCTCTAGCGCAATTTCCATCTTTGTGAAGCCTATATTTTTAAATTGATTATTCTTAAATAGCTTGTTATGAAAAAGAAAAGTTCGTCGTGGTTTTTTTATGCCATTATTGCTATTGTCATTTGCGTATTTTTATTATTGAATCTACCTGAACTTATTCAGGGATTTATGAACGGTTATAATTCAGTTATTAAATAGCAGCCTGTTGTTTACCGTTTAATTTACCATACTTACCGAGTTTTTTACTGTGTTTATCTAAATTTTGTAGCTGTTGCACGCGCTGTATTGTAGTTTAGAATGAGTAAATAGAATAGGATTAACACCGTATTTCTTGAATTGAACTTAATCAGATCTAATGAAACGAGTCGAAATATTTAAAACCAATGTTTATCGAATGAAGGATGCACAGCGAATTGTTGCAACTCTTGTCAGCCTCTTTTCCTCTTATAAAATTAATTTCGATCTTGACGATGAAGAACGTATTCTAAGAATTGAATCTTCACAATTGGAAATTGAGACCAACAGCATTGTTAGAAAGATGTTTGAGTGGGGTTATCGTTGTGAAAGAATCATTTAATTATGCTCAAAAAATAAAAAACTAACAATTATATTAATTTTCATTGTAAATTGTGCTGGTAATTTGTTGAACAAAAATGTTGGCAGGTCTTAGGGATATTATGTCGAATAGTCAAGGATTTCAATATAGGATTATTCAAAAAAACAGTCTTGGTAAGCGCAATATATCGGATATGATTGGTAATAGAATGCTCATTCTTTTAATTTTCTTTATTTTTAATACAGATTGTTTGGCACAAAATGGTACTCCTTTATTGATGGGGAGGTCAGAGATTTTGCATTCAAAAGTTTTGGGTGAAGACAGAATGATCAACATTTATCTTCCCGACAATTATAACCCCAATGATGCTGTTCGCTATCCAATTGTATATGTTCTTGATGGTGGTGTTGATGAAGATTTTTTTCATATTGCGGGTATTGTCCGTTTCAGTACACAACCCTGGATCGATAGATTCCCTCAAAGTATTGTTGTTGGAATAGGTGGAAATACACGTAGAAGAGATTTTACCTTCCCTGTTGAAAATACAGATTTTATAGAAAAGGAAGGTTTTCAAAAAGCTAGCTTTCCCTCGTATGGTGGTTCCGAAAAATATAGAACCTTCATGAAAAATGAATTGATTCCTTACATAAGTGGCAATTATAAATCGAATGGAAAACAGACTTTAATAGGAGAATCACTGGCTGGGCTTCTTTCCGTAGAGATACTATTAAAACAACCCGAACTATTTGATGACTATATTATTATAAGCCCAAGTTTGTGGTGGGGCGAGGAGTCATTATTGAAAAAAGCGGAGAAGTTTCTACAAGGTAATTTGAAAAAAGATGTAAAAGTTTATCTTGGTGTGCCCAATAAAGAAGAAGATGTGAGAATGTATGACGAGGCCATAGCGTTATCTGATATACTTAATAACAATAAAAAAATTCATTTTGTATTTGATTACATGCCTGATGAATTGCATTCCACTGTAATACATCAAGCGGTCTACAACGCTTTTAAGAAGTTGTATCCAAAAACATTTTATTCAAAATAGTGTGGGGATATGTAGCGATTAATTTTATTTTATACTTAGGTTTCTTCTATCGTGCCATTCATCTTCCAGGATTGACATCAATAGCTTGTCGTGAAATTGATTATCCCTAAAACAGGCTTTACGCATTCTTCCTTCCAATTGAAATCCTGCGTTTTCATATGCTTTTATCGCTGCATAATTCGGTTCAGATACCGTAAGCATAATTCTATTGAGCCCTAGATTTCCAAACCCTATATCTAGGATTAATTTGGTAACTAAAGAGCCTATCCCTTTCCCCCATTCTTGGCGATCCCCTATAAAGATAAAATACTCTCCGGATCTGTTTGGCTTGGAAATATTACAAATGCCCGCATACCCAATCAGTTTATTCGAATCGTTTAGGAAAATTCCACGATTAAAATTTTTAGAATCGTTGACAACGGATAGAAACCAATTGTCTATATGATCCTTTGATTGGAGTGACTGAAAAAGAGAGAGGGAATATTTAATAGATAAATCGTCATTGAGCCATTCATAAAATGGTGAGACATCTTCAACAGAGAGTGGTTTTAAGTTGACCATGGTTTAATGTATATTGCATTCATTATTTCCGAAAATTATTCAGGCTCAAAGGCTCTTCAGCTAATGCTCTTTCTCCTGATAGATGCACATGGGGTCGTTTTTCTTGGCTCTTTCGAAGCTTTTTTGTTAGAAATTGACGGCAGTACGATTTGCTATTAGCATTTGCATATGAAAGTGCAGGTAAATTTCCTGTGCTATTTTCTTGACCATTTTATTTTAACGGCTTAATGATCACTTGGTCCACCGTTTTCCCCTGCTGATCGAGAATTTTGAAGATTCCTTTTTCGTCGTCTAAATCTACGCGAAGCACATTATTGTTGGAATTTACAATGATCGGAAATTGTATTATATTTGTCGCATTTTTGATTATGTGTCTATGTAAATGTCCTGATAGCATGATCTGTGTTCCTGCTTTGTTGAGGATAGGAACAAATTTCTCCAAAATCTCTTGTTCCCCATGCCATCCACCAAAAGGGGGCATATGACAGATTACGATCTTATATTTGGCATCTTTAAATGACGGATCTTCAATAGCTTGAGCTAACCAGGCCGCTTGTTCGCTTCTATAGTTATCCATATCTACAATGCCACTATATTCAATGTCGGTATCGGGTTTATCTTCACCACAATCTAAAATGATAAAACCAGCATTTCCATGCCTAAATTGGTAATATAGTTTACCTGTTGGTGTTGGGAAATATTGGGGATATTCAGTGGCAAAAGGTCCACGTGTTTCATGATTGCCTCTTGAATAAAACATTGGTTTTTCGCTGGCGAACTTTTTAATGGCGGTATCCATAAACCCTTCATATAGTTGTGTTTCACTTAATAGGTTATTAACCATATCACCGTTGAATACCACAAAGTCACTAGTCTTTAGACCGCCGATATCCAATAGCTTATCGAGAACCTCATTGCGTTCGTGAATATCATTAACTACCGTAAAATGGGTAGATTTGGCCATGCCAAAGGTTTGGAAAAATAGGGGTGCCTTTTGATAGACATCAGTGGCCACTACTTTTCCATATTGCACATTGACTCCAACATGTTTGAGAACTTCCTGACTATACACACGATATCTATAGCGTGTTCCAGGTTTTAAATTGGTCAATGTAACCTGATGTAAAGTGCCTACCTTTTTGAAGCCATAGGCAGCCGCATAATATTTTGGTCTTTCCTTAAAGTAAAAGTGACTGGAGTCATCTGGGGCCAGCTCAACCCAGCCAGTAGCAGGCTTGTCTGTCGTCCAAATAATGGAAACAGATTGCTCTGTCAGTCCTTGAATGAAAGGTAAGTGATTTATTCTGATCGCATCCTGACCAACTGCCATAAAACAATTGAAGAACAACAATAGGATGATGCATTTTAGTTTCGTCATTGTAGTACCTGGGTCTATAATTGATTTACCGATGTAAATCGGTTTTTCTTAAGCTAAAGATATAAAATTGTGTAAAAAAGCCATCAATCAAAATGTAACAGTCTTGCTAGACTACATGGCGCCCCGTTTTGTTTTTTGCTAAAAAAGTGCTGTAAACTGGTAATAATTAAGAAAATTAGACCTGTGTTTAGCTCCTATATTTGGAATAACCTAAGTAAGAGCACCTAATCAAACACAAATGAAAAAGATAGTTTTATTTTTATCTGTGTTTCTAACTTCACTAATTGCACTAGGCCAGCAGATCACGGGTACCGTACGTGATAAGAATGGTAAGCAATTAGCCGGAGTAACTTTAAGAAACACGAGTACTTCCAATAGTACACAGACCGATGATCAGGGGAATTTTAAGATTTCAGGTAAAGTTGGAGATGTCTTGGAGACGAGTTTTATCGGATACGAGCGGGCGCGTCAGCCTATCCCTGCAACCGGTAAAATGACCTTTACCTTGGTCGAAACATTAAGTATTCTTGACGAGGCCGTGGTAATCGGTTATCAAAGTACTTCCCGCAAAAAAGCTACTGCAGCTATATCAAGTATTTCAGGTAAGGATCTAGAAAATCTTCCAGCTGCCAGTTTTGATATGTTGCTTCAGGGAAGATTAGCTGGCGTCAACGTTCAGAATTTTTCTGGCGCTCCGGGTGCTTCGCCAACATTGGCTGTTCGTGGTACATCGGCAGTTAGCCTGAATTACTCCAATGACGACTATTACAATGTCATTAGTAATCCACTCTATGTTATTGACGGAGTTCCGCAGCCTACAGAACAATTTGTGGGTCCGAATACAGGAACAGGAACCAACTACCTTGCAGGTCTAAATCCGAATGATATCGAATCTGTGGACGTGCTCAGAGATGCTTCTGCTGCTGCAATTTATGGGTCTAGAGCAGCAAATGGGGTGATTATGATTACGACGAAAAAAGGGCGTAATGGCGATCCCCGTTTTATGCTAACCGGATATGGAGGTCTAACGCAACGGCCCGAACTACGTGAAGTAACACTCGGAAGAACCGAACGTGAGCAGAAGATGACGATACTAAAAAATCAACTCTCTTCCAACGATTTTAGAAATCTACCTTTTATGCTAACCGATTCGCTAAACCCTGCATTCAATGGAAATACAGATTGGCAGGATCTATTCTACCAAAAAGGAAAGATAAAGAGTGCAGACCTTTCTGTTAGCGGCGGATCGGCAATTAGTTCGTATCGTTTTAGCGGGAATTATTACGATGAGGCTGGGATCATTAAAGCAACCGGGTTTAAACGCTATACAGGAAGACTCAATTTGTCCAGTAAGGCTATCAATGAGCGTTTAACGATCAATCCCATTGTTGCCTATTCGTATAATAAGCGAGCGCGGGGGAGCGGGAGTGATGTGAGCCCAATAGCATTGAGTGCGGGTAGTATGCCATCATCACTTTTTAATCTTTCAGATGCTAAAAAAGCTTATCTTTTGGGTACCTATGATAGTAGTCTTGACAATAATGAATCTTCTAATCTGAATACCAATCTAAATCTGATTTTCAATATTGCACCTGGGTTAACTTTTACCTCCCAATCTGCCTATATTAAAGATATGGCCAATAGGGCTTATAATAGACCATCTGCCTTGATGAGCGGGGCTGGTAATTATTCGTCAGCTTATTCTTATGAGAATAGCCAGGTCAGGATATCGAACTTTTTAACCTACGTCAAACAGTTTGGAAAACACTCGCTTAATGTATTACTGGGCCAGGAAGCTGAAAAGAATAGAATGCAAAATGTATCAGCTTGGGGCAGCCAGGGCGTATCGGATCAGATCCAAGTGGTTACAGGTTTTCTGCAAAATAATATTGGTGCCAACTCCGATTTGCAAAAATGGTCACAGCTATCTTATCTCGGTCGCTTTTCCTATGATTTTGATAGTAAATACCTTTTTTCAGGTGCTGTACGTGCTGATGGTTCGTCCCGCTTTGGAGAGAACAACAAATGGGGATATTTTCCATCGGCATCTCTTGGCTGGATTTTAACTGAAGAAGATTTTCTAAAAAATAACCCTGCATTGACCTTGCTTAAAATTAGAGGAAGTTATGGATTGACTGGATCGCTCCCTTCAAGTAACTATTTGCAGTATAATCTCTATAATGTCAATAATGGTGGGTATCAGGGTAATTCCGGAGCAACTTCCTATAATGGCCAAGTGGCTATTACGCCAAACTTTAGAAATGGTGTTGCACAAAAGAACCTAAGTTGGGAACGTAATAGACAGTGGAATCTAGGCGTTGATATGGAATTGTATAAAGGGCGATTTACAGCTATGGTCGATGTCTTTAATAAGGAAAATTATGACGGACTATTTGATGTAATGCTCCCGGTGACTTCAGGATATGATTATGCCAAAACAAATTCTGTCGGGATTCGCAATTCAGGTGTCGATATTCAATTATCAGCTGATGTTCTCCCACGTAGCTCCGCATTGACCTGGCGATCCAATTTAAATATTTCTTATGTCAAGAATCGAATTATGAACCTTCCAAATGGTGGCCGTGATATGGTCATGGACGGCGATCGATTTGATAAATCACATATCCTTTCCGTAGGTAGTCCAATCAACGCATTCTATCTCTATAAAACTTTGGGCGTTTTTGCTACCCTGGATGATATTCCTGTTAACCCCTATACAGGTGAGCGTTATCGCAATTCCAATGGAACGTTCAATCCAGGAGATTTTTATTTTGAAGATGTTGATGGCGATTATTTTGTAGACGTGTTTAACAGTGGTATCAATCCTGATAAAAGGGCTATTGGAGATCCCAATTTTAAATGGACCGGTGGTTGGAATAATGTCTTTAACTATAAAGACTTTTCGCTTACTTTATTTTTTACCTATGGTTTTGGAAGAGATGTACTAAATCTTTTTGAATCAGATCAATTTAATAATTCCACTTCTGGAGATGCGGTATCAAATTTCACTTACTATTCGATACGGGATTTAGATAAACTGAATATTTGGAGGCAGCCAGGTGATAAAGCTGAATATGCCAAATATGATATTGGTACCTATCGCTACTACTATACCTCTGCACAGACTTTCTTTTTAGAAAATGGTTCCTATATGCGTTTCAAGAACCTTATTTTTTCTTACAACCTCCCTGAACGCATTAGCAAGAAATGGAGTATTTCTAAAGTGAGATTCTTTGGTATAGTTGACAATGTAGCCCGTTGGCAAAAATCAAAAAAATTGCCTGATGCCGAGGCAGTAAACCCATATGGAGAGTATAACGGTGGGGGTTATCCTATTCCAAGAAAATATACATTAGGATTTGAACTAACTTTTTAAGACGATGAAAAGATTTTTTTTAAACTATAGACTAGCTGTGCTACTGATGCTGGTTTTCTTGCTAGGGTCATGTAAAAAGTTTTTGGTGGAAGAACCTGTCAATTCAACCTTCGCGGGTGCGTATTGGAAAAGCTCCGGCGATTTGAGAAGTGCTATGGCAGGTAACTATGCCTTGGTACGGGATGTGATGAATTCAGGTAACTGGAATCCGAGTCCTCGATACTTTATGTATGGCGATGCAATTGCCAAGAATTATTTTACAATCCAGTATAATGGCGATGGTCTGGAAGGAATTCAAGACGGAGATTTCACATTTCAATACAACGTAGAAAACTTCGGAGACTGGACCAAGTATTATAAAGCGATTACAATGAGCAATATCCTTATTAATCGAGTTCCTAAGGTAGCGGACGACTTGCTGACCGATGTGACCAATCCGACGAAATTCAAAAATGAGATGCTCGGAGAGGCCTATTTTTTACGGGCGTTCACTTATTTTATGATGCTACGTGTTTGGGGAGATGTCCCCTTGGTAACTGAAGAATACGATGATCCTATTTCTGCTCCAGAATTAGCACGAAGTACCAAAAAAGAGGTTATGGCGCAGATTGAGAAGGACGCACTGTTGGCACATGAACTGCTACCTTGGCAATATTCACTTGTTGGGAATGCGAAAGTTACAGCCAATAAAGGCGCGGTGAATGCATTGTTAGCACATTTTTACCTTTGGAAGGCAACAATGAGCGATGTCAATTCAAACCAACCGGATCTCGAAACGGTAGACAAAGCCGATAAGGCCATCGATGAAATCTTAAATAATGGTATGTATTCATTGACCGATACATCTAATTATTACAAGACTTTCGAAGGACTTTCGAGTGAAGGTATTTTTGAAATTGCAATGAGTGAAAATACGCGTGAAGGAACCAATCAACATATTGCCAATATGTTTTTGAGAACAGCGCAGCTGGCAACTACTGGAACAAATTCGAGGTGTTATGTCAATTCAGATTATCTGACAAATCATTTTTATAAGATAGACCAAGTTTGGGATTGGTATTGGAATACAAGTTTGCAGCAGTGGGAGTGGAAAGCGATGCCTTCACAAGTCTTTGACGATAGTGATATTCGCTGTCGACGTAATTTTACAGATTTAAACAGCGATAAAGCTACTTGCATAAAATATCAAAATGTTGTCTACCGTAATCCCTCACAAAAGCAAGATCCTTATGTTAGCAATAATTTGATTGTCTTTAGGTTAGCGGATATGCACTTGTTGAAAGCCGAAATTGCACTCTATAGAAATCAAGTCTCCAAAGCGATCGATATCATCAACGAATTTAGAAAAAGGAATGGCGCCGATGAATCTGCATTCGTGGATAATACATCGAGTAAAGACGATGTCATGTACGAATATATTATTGAAAGAGGTAAGGAACTTTATCTCGAAGGGCATATTTTTTATGATCTATTGCGAACAAGGCAATACAGCAATTTTGTTCCATGGCTTTCAGAATCCCGTTTTCGTCAGGAAGGATTCTATTGGCCGATTAATCCAGCCCTATTCAAAAATAATAACAAGTTGACACAGACCTCTTACTGGAGAGGAAAGGTTTAAGCACTAACTAAAAGAATTATGAAAAAGATAACAGGATTGTTTGCGTCGTTATTGATCTTTCTTTTTGCTTGTAAGAAAGATAATTACAAAGTAGATGGAGGAAAGAGCGACGCCCACGTGAATCAGACAACCTATGATTTTTTAAAGCAGCACGGAAGCTTTGATTCATTGGTTAAGATTATAGATCGCGCTGGTATTAAAGATATTGTCAATTCGGATGTCACTTTCTTTGCTACGAGTGATTATGGCGTACGGGATTATGTAGCCGCCAAAAAACAACAAAAGATCATTGAAGTAGGAAACGAAAATATTCAGTTCGGGATAAATAACATCCCAGTCAAGGAACTACGTGATTCGATGATGATTTATCTATTCGATGGAAAGATTACAAGAGAGAATCTCAGCCCGGATAATAAATATTTTGTGAGCAAGCTTGGCGCGATCCCAAATGTCAGGTTCAATATTAAGTTGCGTAGAACACGTGATTACAGCGATTATTTGGATTATGTAGACTATCTCAATTTTACAAAGGTTATCGGGACTCTTGATGCTGAAGAACCAGATTATAATGCGATTCCCAAAGATCAGCTCGATAAATCCTATGATTGTCAAACCTCAGGAATTATTACGACGACAGGTGTATTGCATGTATTGCAAAACACACATCGTTTATTTTTTAACGCCGGAAAAATGGCTGACTAAAAACAGATATGAAAACGAATTTAAAAATTTTATATAGCCTAGTGTTTGTTTTTACACTGACTTCTGGGTGCAAAAAAATTGAAAACGGTTTTTTGAGTGAAGGTATCCGTTATAAAGACAATACCATCTTTTGTAAACGTGGGATGTCGCTTACGATGTCTGACCGTATCAATACGGATGGCTCCACTCCGCCCTATACATTCGAATTGTTAAATTTAAAGGATGAAGCAACAGGTCAGCCCGCACCGGATGTCTTTTTTAAAGAATTTGACATTTTAACCTTTAAGCCTGGTTTAGTATTCAATGCCGAGACAGATACCACGGTTGAGCTTCTCAATAAAAAGAGAGAAACAGTAAAAAAGGCTCCGATGGAATTCAATACCGTCAGTGGACAGCTGGTTTTTAATCGAGCTTCTGCCAACCTACCTCTAGGGCGTTTTAATTTTGATGTCAAAATGACCAATCCAAGAGGAGAACGGGTATTCCCTAAATTGGCAACCATTGAGATTGTAGAGCCCACGATTGATGATATGTTTAAAGTAACATATCAGGCGGCGTCAGGATCAAGTGCTGCTGAAGTTTTTACTGGGATCACGGCTCCAAAGGTGACTTGTACAAAAATTTCAAACGATGGCGCTCGTGTTATTCTAAAGATCGTCGATAAAAATGGAAATGCATTCAATCCTAAAAATGGAGAAGTGATCAAAAGAGGGGATCGTCCGATGTTTGAATCTCATGTGAAGTTTAATCCCGTACAGGTTACAGATAATTCAATGATCTGTGATTTTGAAGTAGCCCCCTTTCCATTGGCTAAATTAATTGGAAAAGATGGAACAGATTGGGGATTTCTCAATTATTATCGCATCCCAATGAAGTATGCACAGATAGATGGGTTGAGTGCTAATAATGTTAACCCCGTATTTGGATTCCAACTATTGATGGAAGGTACTTATGAGGTTCAGGTGAAACTGCCAACAGTAACGCGTATAACACAATAACGATTAGGGGGGGCAAAGCGGGGCTCCCCTTGTTTTTAATAGATCCAAAAGATCAAAGTGCAAAAATTATCCAATAATGAGCAAATCTTGATATTTTATTTGATCTCAGATTGACGTATAATAAATATGTTGTGTTTGTTATTTATATTTAGTAAACCAATGTTGAGTACCCTAAATACCGACGCACTATGAAAACACTACAGTTTAATATCCCCGTGATACAAGGACAGAGTATAACTGTTCAAGAGGATATATCGGAATCTTTCTACCCGCATTTGCATCGTCATCAAGAAGCGCAACTGATGTGGATTACAAAGGGAAGAGGTGTATTGCTCGTGGATGAAACCTTGCATAGCTTTAAAGAAAACGATATCTTCTTCATTGGCGCAAACCAGGCGCATGTATTTAAATCTGTTTCCGAAGATAAGGCGAGCGATGCGGCACGTTCGATTTCCATATTTTTTGATCCTGCTGGGAGATTAAAACAGCTCTTTATGTTGGGCGAATTTGAACCATTGGAGCAATTTTTAAAACAGGATTCCAGGGGGTTTAAGATTCCTAAGATGGATTTCGAAGTGGTATCTAAGCGTATTATGTTGTTAAAACAAGCCGAAAAGATAGATAAAATGATGCATTTCTTTTATTTGTTAAGAACACTATCTCAAATTTCAAAGAGAACAGATTCACTCTGTCCTGAACCCATGGAGGCTGCCGTCTGTTCGATTGGAAAAAATAACCGAATTGAAAAGGTTTGTCATTATATCAATACACATTTTAAACATGGGCTTACTTTAGAGAGTGTAGCAGAAAGTGCACACTTGTCGCCACAGGCATTCTGCCGTTATTTCAAAAAACACTGTGGAATTACCTTAGTTGGTTATCTAAACCGGATACGAATTAATGAGGTTTGCAGTCAATTGGGAAAAGATCATTTACATTTGGAAAATATCTCATTTATCGCTTATAACTGTGGCTTCAATAGCATTACAAATTTTAACCGCGTATTTAAACAGATTATCGGTTGCACACCGAAAGAGTATATTATGCGCTATGATCAGCGACATACAGAAAATACAATTGTTTCATATGTTTAGTTTAAGGCCACGTCGTGTGACGTGGCTTTTATGCTTATTTGACACTACTTTCAAAATGATAAGTACCCGAACCTATATTGTGGCTGGAATCAACGAGTACAATTTTTGCCCGTGTATTTACCGGAACGGTGACATCTAGTTTCAATAGATTATTCTCTAACAGCCAGGCCGATTTTACCGTACCGTACACCGTTTCAAGTTCTGCAGATGCATGTGTTAATTTACCACCCGGTTTTGGAGCAATAACGATTGATTTATAACCCGGAGCATCTGCTGCCGAGTTAATTCCAGCTATTGTTCGATACATCCAGTCACCAATGGCGCCATAGGCGTAATGGTTATAGGAATTCATGTCTGGAGTTTGAAAAGATCCATCAGGTTTAATACCATCCCATCTTTCCCAGATGGTGGTAGCGCCCATTTTCACGGGGTAGAGCCAAGAGGGATAACTCTCTTGCATCAATAGATCGTATGCAACGTCATTGTGTCCAAATCGAGTCAAGACATGGCATATATAAGGGGTGCCCAAGAAACCTGTCGTGAGGTGGTTGCCATAATCCCGGATGTTGGCAACAAGGCGGTCAGCACAAGCAGATCGTAGCTCTTCAGGCAACATATCAAATTGCAGTGCCAGTACATAAGCCGTCTGTGTACCGGATACTAGGCGACCTGTTGGAGTCATATACTCCTTTGCAAAGGCTGCTTTGATGTTAAAAAGTAATGCCGTGTATTTGGCAACGTCTTCTTTTTTGCCTAAGACCTCCGCTGCGTTAATCAGTAGTTGCGTCGAGTGAGCATAAAAAGTCTGTGCGATTAGATATTTATCGGTTACAGCGGCTCTTCCATCATTATCATCATTCGGACGGTAAAAAAGCCAATCCCCAAAATGAAAACCTGAATTCCAGAGATTATTTTTCGCAACAGAAGTAATATAACCCACCCATTTTTGCATACTTTCGTATTGTGTTTCTAATATTCTGCGATCTCCATAAGCGCGGTACATATCCCAAGGAATAATTGTGGCTACATCGGCCCAACCAGCTGATGCGCCATCATTGATCCCAAGTACATTTGGTACGACATGAGGAATGAGTCCGCTGGGTTGTTGGTCAGCTTTGACATCCTTTAGCCATTTCGTAAAGAATCCTGCTACATCCATGTTGTAAGCCGCGGTATTCGCGAAAGCTTGTGCATCGCCTGTCCAACCTAGGCGTTCATCGCGTTGTGGACAGTCGGTAGGTACATCTACGAAATTTCCTTTTTGTCCCCATTGAATATTGTGCTGCAATTGGTTGATTAGGGGATTGGAAGTCGTAAATTTACCCGTCGTCGCCATATCAGAATACAGAGCCACGGCCGTTAGATCATCGGATTTTAATTCTCCGGGATAGCCCTCAACTTTAACATACCTAAAACCCTGAAAAGTAAAATGTGGTTCAAAGACTTGTTCGGCCCCGCCTTTTAAAATATAGCTGTCCTGAGCCTTGGCAGATCGTAGATTTGTTGTATAAAAATTACCTTCTTTAGTAAGTACTTCAGCATGACTTAGTGTAATCTTTGTTCCAGTAGGGCCCTGTGCCTTCAAAATCACCCATCCCACCAAATTTTGCCCAAAATCTACCACAGTTTCCCCTTTTGGGGTTTTAAAAATGCTGAGGGCTTTAAACTGTTCATGTTTCCTAACATGAGGACCGCTCATCGCGATAAGCTTTTCCGTTCCTTTGTTCATCACATTTACATTCTTCCAGTTGCTATCTTCTTTAAAATCAATATTATCCCATCCAGTAATCTCCATTCTAGCATCGTAAATCTCTCCATCATAGATATCCGACGCCATAATAGGCCCATAAGTATACTTCCAGTTCTCATCCGTATTTATTGTTTCCTTTGTGCCGTCGGTATATTCGACCTCAAGTTGTAAAAGCAGTCCCCGTGTATCGCCATAGAAATTATGCTGATTTCCAAATCCAATACGGCCTTTATACCAGCCATTGCCGAGACTTGCGCCCAGCACATTCGAACCGACCCTAAGCAATGCTGTAACATCGTAAACTTGGTATTGCAACTGGTTCTTGTAGCTGGTCCATCCCGGAGCAAAATATGTGTCACTTATACGAGCGCCATTAAGCTTGGCTTCGTATAGGCCTTTTGCCGTAATATAGGCCATCGCTGATTTTATCTTTTTTTTCAGGCTGAATTCTTTTCTGAAAAGTGGACTTCGGGACGAAGTGTCCTTTCCTGAGACAGTGATCCATTGTGCAGACCAATCTGAGGTTGAGATTCCCATTTGAAAGAATCCTATTGTGGACCAGGCAGATGTATTGCCATGATTGTCTTTTACCCGGACTTGCCAAAAATATTTTTTCTTTGACTGAAGGGGAGATCCCGCGTAGTCAATTAACACAGATTGATCTGTGGAAGAACGATGTTTCCAAACGAGATCTTTATCTTTATTTAAGAAAACTTTGTCTGTTCCCACTCGAATTTCATATTCGGCTTGTTGTGTGTTTTTCTCCGTAGAGGTTATTTTCCAGCTCAATCTCGGAATCTCGGTTTCGATGGCTAATGGATTGCTCAGATGTTCTACCTTTAGGTCAATTACCGCTAGTTTTTGAGCGAAAGTGGAGAAATTTAGTACGATCAGAAATCCTAATATTCCTAATTTTTGAAGCATAGTCTTCATAGATGGTTTTATATTTGATTAGTAATCTGTTGCTTGGAGTATAAAAGTATATAGCTATTATCCGCAATAAATTTTATATAAGCGTCATGTACTATCCTGACACTGAAGAAAAACTTGTCTTATGCTAAGGTCGATTGGAAAATCTATCTATAAATTCGTTAATAATAACGGAAAATCGAGGCCGTGTGTACTATTCAAAAAATAAAAATTGACAATGGAAAATTATAGTCAAACGATCCAGTTGGGTGTAACAAAGGATCGGGTTTTTAAAGCACTAACCGATGAAATACCATTTTGGTGGACAACCATGTTTGAGGGCTCTTCCAATAAGAAGGAGGATAGATTTACAATTCGCTTTGGCGATCTTATTTACAAAGTAATGCAAGTGGAAGACTTATATGAAAATGCAAAAGTTGTTTGGCATGTCGAAGATTCCTTGATAGCCCTTCCTGGATTGAAAAATCAAAAAGAATGGATTGGCACAACGATCGTTTGGGACATCACTGAAAAAGAAAACGGGGTTGTGTTGCAACTTGAACATATTGGCTTATCCCCTGAAATCGAATGTTATGCTATTTGTACAGATGGATGGCGACAATTTGTGAAAAGTTTAGAAGCATATATTGAAACAGGTAAAGGACAGCCTTTTTCGAATTGATCTTTGCTAGCATACCAAAATAATAAACTGTGAGCCTGCCCTTGGGGGCTCCAGCATCTGTTTCTCCTTCGAGATTAATAATCCCTAAATCATTACCGCTATAATTTTTCTTTCTCCAAAAATACCATAGACTTGATTCTAAGCTGTCTATCACATATCCATTGGATCCCCGCTCATCTTCAGATTTACTCCTGATGTTTGTAGAATGACACGGTCGAAATAAAACCACTCCACTGTGGAAAAATTGATTGGATCTGAATTCAATGGAACTAGGATAGCTACTATAATTTCTGGTGGAAGCTTTGTTAATTGTTTGATTAATTTATGAAAATAACAATTAAATTAATAATCTGATTAATGAAATATTTAAAATTATTTACGATATTTGAATGAATTATAAAACTGCAAGAAAATAAAAATTAACATGCTTTCTGAACGATTGCTGGCCTATAAGACCTGTATCGATTTGTAAGATAAGTATTTCTAGAATTGAATAAAAACAATGGAGTATTTTTCCCAACTTGGATACCATTCTAACGAAATCGTAAAATTCGCTGCCGCTAGCGGAATCTTTTCCCTACTTTTAAAATGTGGTGAAGTAATCCATTTTACACCACAAGATCCTGAGCATTTTAGAGCCTGGTTGATTGAAAAAAATATCGAAGATATTAAAAGCGAAAAACAGCAGCGAGAATTTTTGGGGACTAGCATTTAATACCATAAACCTGTTGCTGTTATATCCTTGTTCTCGATGAAAGGATTTAATTGCCCGGATCCGACAAAGATGAAGTCTTATGAGGTTGAGCTGTCAGCACTTGCGACCAGCCAAGGAAAGGTAATAGGAGAGTTGTAGACACCTGATTTTCAATTTAATTTGCTGAAGGATCTCATTACACCTAAATTGTTCATCGAATCTGTTTTTCAGTTGGACGAATACCCTGCATTGACCGTTAAGATGGTTCAAGCTTATAAATCAGAGAATTTGGAAGAGTTGACAAAATTGCTCCAAGATCCAGCCTGGATGACGAAAGAACAAAAAGAAAAATTGTTAATTGGGAGAAATTTGAATTGGAGTAACCTGATACCCCCTATGATCAATGAAGAATCCTGTTTTATTGCCGTTGGCGCAGGGCATTTGGTCGGTGATCAGGGGCTAATTACCTTACTCCGAGAAAAAGGATTCAAAGTAGAGGCCGTAAAATAAATCTTATCTTAGTGGATATTTAAAACTAAGAAAAAAATGGCATCCGAGCACAACAAAACAGTAGAGATATTGAAAACAGGTGGCAAGACATATTTGATTTTTGGGATAAGTAGGGGATTAGGCAGAGCTATAGCGTTGAATTTGCCAAGTCAGAATGATCTAATATTTGGTATTTCCAGGAATGAACCAAATTATTTAAGTGCCAATTCAGACATCCGATGGATTGCTACCGATCTATCCCAACCGAAAGAATCTTCGGAGACGATAAAGGCGATAATAGGAAATCAGCGGATTGATTATTTTATCTATAATGTTGGGATATGGGAAAAAGATGCATTTACGGAAGCGTATAATTTTGCAGATAGCAGCGCCTCCGAAATAATAAACTTAATCAATACGAATATTACGTCTTGCATTTTAAATGTACAGTCGGTAATAGATAATTTAAGACAATCGTCCAACGCTAAGATTATATTGATTGGTTCTACTTGGGGTTTAGATAACCACAGTGGAAAAGAAGTTGCATTCTCTGCGACAAAGTTTGCATTACGTGGTGTTGTCCATTCCTTACGAGAAAACCTTAGAAAAGATAAAATAGGTGTTTCCATATTAAATTTGGGCTATTTAGCGACAGAATTTGATCATAATGAAACCATAGAAAACGTTATTGTACAAACACAAAGTAATCTTATTCCCCTGCAAGATGTAATCCAAGCATTACGATTTATTATCTCTACTTCGGCGGCAAGCTGTGTAAAGGAAATTAATATGCCGGCAATGTGTGATATTAATCTATAACATTGCTTTTGATCCGCACTTCTTGCCGTTATAAATTTTTTGACATCGCGATAAATTTGCATTTGGTCAACGTATACATGCACTATATCAAAAAGATTGGTGCTTGATCCGTCCAAAAGCTTCCTTTGTTGAAAAAACATGAGGAAACAAGTATTATGTGCAGTTATACTCAGCGGTTTTACTACGCTGGCTGCACATGCTCAAAATGCAGTATCGGGACAGGTTGCTGTGGATTATGTCCCACTATCAAATTATATTCGCCCTGAAGATAGTGTTAAGACAGGTTCAAAGAGCGATTTTAGGAGAATACAGTTTAACCTGGAAGTTCCATTATCTACCAAAATAGATTCTTCTGGCAATATAAAACGCTGGTCCTGGAAGATAGGGGCAGCTTATGCAAAGATGGAAAATAGAGGGTACGAAGAGCCCTTATTCCCGACTGAAATGCTCAATGCTGAAATGGGACTTCAATACCTGACCTCATTAAGGAAAAATTGGTCTCTATTGACTTTTGCCTCCGTTGGGATTTATTCAGACCTCGTTAAAGTAAATGGTAAGGATGTACTGGGGCAGGGGGGAGTGCTTTTTATCAAAAAATTTAGACCGAATTTAGCTTTTGGTTTTGGCCCTGTGTTGAGCAATAGTTTTGGCGTGCCAATGATCTTACCTGGCTTGTATTTTGACTGGAAAACAAATGGAAAAGTGAAGTTCAATGTGAATTTCCCACAGGGTCTTTCCGCATCCTATCACCTCAATGAAATGGTTGATCTTCGTGCTGTCGTTAATCTAGATGGTATGACTGCAGAGCGAGAAAAAAATGGGAAATCTACTTTGGCCGGTTTTATGTTATTGACAGCTGGGCTTCAGCCTCAGTTCAATTTGGGCAAGAGCCTGAAGCTCCAGCTGACCGGCGGAAGCACACTTGCCAGATTGTATGTAGAAAATGATAGGTCGCTGAAAAGTTTATTCAAGAACAAAAGTCAGGCGGATCCCCGGTTTTCTCCAACCTTCTATACTTCCGTAGCACTTAAATGGAATATGCCTTAATCATCTGCTGAGGAGCTTCTTAAAAACAACATTTTGGAGAAGCTCCTCTCTTTTTGTACGCGATATCGGTAATTCTTGTTCCTGTATATATACTCTCCCTCCAGTAATAATATCAATGTGGTTTACATTGACTAGGTAGGATTTGTGAATACGAAAAAAATGGTTGCCGGGTAATGCCTCTTCCAAAGCTAACATGGTTTGATGGATTGTAATTGTACGCTCTTTAAAGTGAAGTTTTGTATAATTTTGCATACTTTCCGCGTACAGAATATCTGTCCAGGAGATTTTAACAAAAGCATCCCCTTGTCTTACAAATAACATATTGTCATTCGGACTACTTTCCTGTAAGGGTTTGTTCCGCTGTACAAAAAGCTGATAAGCTTTGGAGCTGGCCTGATAGAAACGCTGGAAAATTATAGGTTTGAGGAGGTAATCAACAGCTTGAAGTCTGAATCCTTCCAACGCATATTCTGAATAAGCTGTGATGAAGATGCATAAAGGCGGGTTGTCAAGGGAGTCTAAAAAGTCTATACCATTGAGGTAGGGCATATTAATATCTAAAAAAATAAGATCTATATCGCCCTGCTGTAACCTCGAAGTTGCAGCTAGTGCTGAAGGAAATGTTTCCACTAAATCCAAAAAATCGATCTGCTCGGTCATTTCGGCAATATGTTGGCGCAGCATAGGTTCATCGTCTACGATGATACATTTCATTTTAATTTCTTCCATTGTCAATAGTTAGCTGTTAAGATCGATGGTCAGTTGTATAGTAAAACTGTCGTCAAGTTTATGGATTGTTAACGAATAGTTGTTTTCATATTGCAGTTCCAGTCTTTTTTTTACATTTTCCAGCCCTATGCCCGAGTGTCCTGTCGAAGCTAATTGCGGACAGTCCTGATAACTATTACTGATGTTGAATTGAAGTTTTCCTTTTTCCTCAGCACAGGATAGCGCTATGCTCCCTTTTTGATTTGGAAGACGGTTTACGTGTTTAAATGCGTTTTCGACAAAACAGATGAGCATCAATGGTGCAATATATAAATCCTTTGAAGATTGATTCCATGAACAGCTTACATCCAGTTCGTTACCCCACCGCATTTTTTCTATGGCTATAAAATCCTGTAAATATTGCAGTTCGCGTGTTAAAAGTACGAGCGGTTGGTTGCATTCATAGAGCTGATACCTCAGAATGTCCGAAAATTTCAGAAGCAAATAATCGGCCATTTCCACATTCTTTTTCATGAGGATATGAATATGGTTCAAGACATTAAACATAAAATGAGGATTGACCTGATCCTGTAAAAATTTTACCTGACTTTCAAGAAAATTCTGCTGCAATTGACCATGGATACGTTGAATATCTGCATGTTCCTGATAAAATCTAATTCCGCAGGCCGTACCATTGATCAGTAGGGAAGATGGAATTGCTTGATAGAAATGAGTGAGTATTAGCTCTGTCCGTTCATGGTTAGCTATTCCTTCTTTGGTGAGAATGAAATAGAAATCTATACTTCCAATTAAAATAGCTAAAATAACTACAAAAAGCACTGCTTTTAGTACAAAAGGTTTCATTTGTTGAGCCTTGATCGCTCGCGGTAGAACCCGGTCGCTCAGCCACTGCGATACAATAATCGAAGAAGCCATGATTAGCGAGGTGTGCAGTAAAGCCTGGAGCGAATCGAACTCGCCTTTTATTTGAATCCATACAGCAAACCCAAGAACGAACCAAAAAGAAATGAGAAAAAGATGTTTATTTAAATAGTTTTTTTTGAACATATGACGATTTAAAAAAAATACCTTTGGAGCCTGATTCCTAGGTAGCTCCAAAGGTAAAACTTATTCATTGTTTTAGAAGATAAAGTAACCCAATCCAATAGAAAATGCCTGTGGTTTGGATTTAAAAGATTTATTAAGGTCAGAAAAACCGCGTTCATAACGAACATCGAGTGTAAATCGCTGAATATCGACTCCCAGACCGCCGGTAACTTGTAAGTTTGATTTGTCAAAATGTTTGATTCCTTGTTGTATTGCTTTTAGAGGCGGCAAGTTGTCGTTTAGCGTATAACTGTAAATTACACCAGCTATTACCCGGAAATTGATGTCCTGATTTTGGTAGATTTTGTAGCCTGCAACGACGGGGATATCAATCGCATTCCATTTGAGTTTGCTTTCGGTTTGCCCTTGCGGTTTAAGTGCTGCTTTTCGTTTATTGAAAAGAGCTTCACCCTGGATATAGGCTCTTCCAAGATTAACTCTTGCCATACCCCCTATGTGTAATCCTATGGCATATTTGTCATCTAAGTCTGCTAATTCGGTGTTGAGTTTGTTGAGACTACTTCCCCCTTTTATACCCAATTGAATGAAAGGTTGCTCCTGAGCAAACAGTTTTTTGCTAAACATCATGGCAAATAATACGATGCATGATAAAATTGCTTTGTTATTCATTTTATATTGTTTTGATTTGTTCAAAAGAACGAAAGATCAATTCCTTGGCAAAAAGAGTTTGACGAACGGCATTTTTGTAGTGACGAAAGTTAATATAGCGATGATTAGTCTGTCAAGATGTCTATTTATTTGTCAAGATTTCTGGCCTAAGCGTATTTTTTTTTGGGATTGATGGGGAAAGGTCTATTGTTTTTTTTAACTTACAAGATAGATTTTGTTTGGTAAATTGTGTTGTATAAATAATCGATTTCATGAAAAATCCATTGAAGCTAACGTTTTCCTTTTCTTATCTGGTATGGCCCTTTTGTCTGCTTATACTAACATCCTGTTCTAAAGAGGGACTTAATTCACAAGGAGGTCTAATAGATCCCGGTTTTAAAGCTGTCAACTTACAAACCGGAATCAAGGAAAATGTAATTCCGATCAAAGCGGATTTATGGTATGTATCCTATGTCAAAGATGCCCTTACAGGAGAAATATTGAAAGATTCCACTGGAAAAAAGCTCAAGTTGGAGCGTACGGGCTCGATTGGGGTTGACGGCGGGTGGCTACAGTTGGAAAAAACAATTAATAACGAGCTTAAATTGACCTTATTGGAAAATTTTAGTGATCAGCCTAGGAATTTTGCTATTGGCATATTATCAGCGGATAAAATGGATGAAGTGAATTTTATTCAAACTAGGGCTGACGGATATGAGTTGGTCAAAAAAGAAATCAAAGAAGTGAAAGAAAGCCGGAAAATCTATGTCAGTACCGAAGGGTGTACTGCGATGAATCTGGTAAATAGCTCAAATAGAGAGCGAAAAGTCGATATCACTGCCATTTTTAAGGACGTAAAGTATAGTTCCGAATTCATAAGTGACAGCTACGGCGCTTTTGACTGGCTCAATAAAACAGACTCTACGATCTTCATGGATGAATTAATGGTAAATGGTGGAGTTCGCTGGCAAGGTAAAGTTCCTTACAGCAAAGGCAAAACTTTTGAAAATTATATTAAATCTGGAGATAAACAAGAACTGCTGCTCAAGCCCAATGCCCAGATAACCGCGAGAGGTGAATTCAAATACCTCGAAAGAACTTGCAATTATATCTTCACGATCAAGAATAAAACATCCGGACACGAATTCCAAGTGAAGGGTACCTGGAAGCAAAAGGTTCCGCTGACCCCACGGACTATTTTGCAATAAGATTATTTATGAGGTTTTAAGCATAACAACAATATAATGACCTTTTTGTAATTCTCGGTAAATATAAAAGCCACATCATCTGATGTGGCTTTTTTGTGTTCTGCTTAATGGCTATACAATGTCTTATTTGACTTGTGTAATTGTTCCGTTAGTAACGCTTCCCCAATTTGTAAGACTTCCATAAACAATTAATTTGGACTTACTGTTGGCAAATTCTACCTTTCCGCTACCATTAATAGTCAAGTTACCGTATACGACAACTTCACCGTCAATAACCATCTTACCATTGATAAATGAAGTGGATTTTGATCCGACAGTTCCCTGAGAAAGTGAACCTGTTACACTCAAGATACCGCTTCCGTTTACGGTAAAAGTTCCACCAATAACACCTGAGCCCACCAAATTCATTGTTGAATTGACGTTAATGTTTTGCTTCAAAGCGATTGAACCATACATATTGAATACACCGCTGTTGATGTTAACAGAATTTCCATTGATATTAAGTGTGCCACACCAGTTAAAATTCCGGTTGATATTGACATTTGAGGCAAATGTTTTTGTATCTGAGTAGCTCGCTTCATTATTGACATTCAGGTCTCCTTGTGTACTGCCTGTGAAAGCTGGATAAGTACCATTACAGCTTGGAGTTGTTGGTTTCAGATCGATGAGTTTAAGAATTTTTAAGCCACCTTTTCCCGTTGCTACAAAAACATAGTTATCTCTACTGATCACAAAATTACTTGAACTGTTGTCAATCGCATTGAAACTTGCACTACCGATATAGTTAAAGTTGTTTTGTGTATCAAATTGATAGGCTGCGATACCAGCACCACCGTTGGCAACAAATACACGTTTGTCGTTTGTAGATACAGCATTGGTCACAATATCTTCCGGATCCATGTTGCTGTCATCAGGACTTACTGGAATACTAATGCGTTTATCTAGAGCTCCTGTATTTATATTATAAATACCCAAGCCCTGAGCGCCTTCAGAAGCTAAAAGATAACTGCTGTAAAAATCGATAGTACGCTTTGCTGAACTTGGATTTTGACTCACATTGATTGTTTTAACCGGATCAAGATTATTGGATACAACTTTTATCCCCTGTGTTCCTGAAAGCACATACACTTGATTCTGGTATGTTCTTACAGATAGGAGATCCGCAATAGTTACCGATTTTTCGATAGCACCCGAAGATTTATTGATTTTAGAAATAGCACCCGCATTACCTGAAACAGCATACTGGCTTTCGTTGTTAAAAGTAACATCTGTTGCCACATAGCTTGGCAGACCTGTATAACGATAAGCATCGGTAGGTAATCCATTCTGAAGTGGTAAAACAATAAGAACTGCAGGTGAGGTCATTTTTGCCAATACACCTTCATCTGCTGCTCCAGCTAAGAGTAGGCTATTGCCATCAACTGCCAATGAGCTAATGTCGATATTCGGCAATTTAGCATTTACGATAAGACGTGGGTTATTAATATCTGAAATGTCGATGACATCGACACCACCAAGATAGCGATCGCCTTCGGTATTGTAACTTACATAAGCGTAGTTGCCCGAAACAGCAACATGGGTTGCCCGAAGCTTATTGCCTTCATAATCCGGAGGAGCGACTTGTGCGACCAAAGCTAATGAGAAGTCTGGGTTTTGAGTGGCAGTTACTGTCGAACCATTGGCTGCGCGCTTACCGGATGCTAAAAGATTAGATAACGGCAATAAACCAGCATTTTGATGATCTAAACGTGCATTCAATTGACTTGCATTATTGTCGATAACAACAGATTGATTATTTTTAGGGTCATCAATGGTATCATTGTTTTTGTTACAGCTAATAATAGTAGTCAAACTCAATGCTAAAAGTGGCAGGTAAAATTTCTGTTTCATAATATTATATATCTATCACAAAAGTAAACCAAAAATCTTGTAGTTAAGTTTTGTTGCGGTTAATTTTTATAAAGCTGTAGTTGTTTTACTACTACATTTTATGTTGTATAAACTTCGGCTGAACACAAATTTTCCCATTGCATGTTCAACTAAGTTTAGCATCTGTAACGCTCGCAACAGCTCCCTTTCAGCTGTGTAATGGGGTGCTTAAGAAATGTGGTTTTCTCTTCGACTAGATTATGAAATGAAATTGATAATTTTGAAAATAGTTAAACCATTCAAAAGCCTGTAAATTATTTGTATGCAAAGAATAATATATTTTACCGTTGGATGCCTACTTTTCAGTGCTATTTATCTGCAAGGTTGCATGAATAGTGGAAGTACCATAGAACGGCGGAGAAAAGAATCCTCGGTCCCGATACCATCTAATTTTGATTCACTGGAGTATTATTTTGTGGATATTGATTTATTTAAAATAGGTGAATTGGAGGACAAAAAGAATAAATCTGAGAAAGAGCGTCTTTTGTTATCAGTACTGGAAGATGATAAGTTGGATCTTTCCCTTTTATCTCATTTGAAGAATATAGGCTATGTTAGAGGCTCACTGGATCAATCTCTCTATCGTGCTGTCGACTCACTATTTTTCTTAAAAACAAGAACAGATCATGTCGACACCTCTTGTATTTATGAATTTCGAGATATCCTTGTGTTCTATAAAAATAAGCAATGCATTGGGATCGCTAAGATCTGTTTTGATTGTAAAGCTATGGTTTCATGGAGCGAAAAACCAAATTTCGCAGGTTTCGGTGATTGGGAAGATTACGATAAATTGCATCTTTTACTCAGGGGGAAATAAAATTTCACCTTTCGAATTCCTTTATTTTCAGATTGTTCTAAGGTGTTTGGCCAAAATACCTAGTACAAATATCGCTGAGTCAGCGGGCTGTTATCAATAGCGACAGTTGGAAAGTGTCAGTTGGGGGCTATCTTGTGAAATGTAGCTTTTTGTGTTGAATTAATTTTTAAGATAACGTTTTTTGTATATTTTTAACAGCTCATAAAAAAACTGAATGTTAAATTCTGCGTTCTTATGTTCAGCTTGAACGATATGATGGAATTAGCAGTAAGAGGACGTTCAATTGATTTAAGAACAGCGTTACCTAAGCATTAGCTTTATGCAAGCTTAGCCGATATCTTGTATACTAAAACTATTTAAAATGAAACAATGCATAAAAATCGCACTGATCGGACTATTCTTGACATTATCTATAAGCTCTTGTAGCGAAAGACTAAGTGGAAAGGACGAGTCGTCCTTTGACAGTTCCCGTAAAAAGGTAGAAGCAAAGCTGAATGACAAAGAAAAAGCGAACTTGGAAAAGGCCTTGCGAGTGGCACTATCCGAAGCGATGTGGCTCAAAATGAACGAACCTCAAAAATATAATGAGGAATCAATAAATCGTATTTCGTTGGGTATGATCGATGGAAAATCTTACGGTGCAGTATTGGACCTGGCCGATGACATCCTTCAAAAACAACAGGAAAGGAAAATAGCTCATCTTCAAAATGAGATCGATAGTCTACAAAAACATAAAACTGAATTTGAACAGGTAAAGAAAGAGCTGGCTGTTTTTCAGTTGGAACCGATTGAACTGGGACTCGAAGATTTCTTTGGCGAACCTGTTCCCAGAATTATAGTGACTATGAAGTATATGGGTAAAAAGCCGCTAAAAGGAAGTCAGGGCTTTTCGTATGTGCTGAAAAAACGTTCTTCACAAACTATTATCAGTAATGAGCAGGCTGTTTTTGGCGAATCTGACAGTGTGCTCCAGCCAGGTGAGTTTCGTGTCAATACGATAGTCTTCAATCAGCAAAAAAAAGATTATCCTAAACTCTGGAGCTTTCCTCGCTATCCCGTCAAAGGAATCAATCTGACAGATTACGATCTGGAATTAGTTGTGACGACGCAATCGATCAAATCGAATGACCGGGAGACAGTTCTTCCTGAAGGTAGTATAGCATTGATTGATGAAAACTTAAAAAAATTAGAAAAGGAAATTACTGAAGTAAAGAAAGAGAAAATTAGCCTTGACGATTTGGAATTGACGTAATTTGAGTAGAGTACGTAAAATCTTTTTTTCAAATCGCTGCCCAATTTCCCGTTTAATACATTTGTCGATCCTATTTTCGTAAAAATGTCCCTGAATTAAAAAAGGGACATGAATTACAGTCTTATTTTTGAGGAAAGTACCATTTTAAAAGCATGAAATTAGACTTTTATAAGCCGATTAACGAAACATTAAGAAAATACATTAAAGGATATTATTTCATTACTAAAAATCAAGATAGTGGGCCTATTAAGTATTGGACTTTTCCAAATAACTACTGTATTTTAACAGTGAATCAGCAGTTTGAGGTGGAAGATAAAGGGGACCTCGTCACGATAAGTTCTTCTGAAACAAATAATATTATGACTTGCGTTGTCTCTAGGTATACCAAACCGATGCAGATTTTCTATAAGGAACTTGTTGATGAATTGACTATTTATTTTCATCCCTTAGGCATCAATCATTTCATTGAAGATCCTGCAAAGCTCTTTATAAGGAAAACACAGATTGATATAAATTTTTTGGATGGATTTAATGATAAAATGAGGACACTCTTTTCTTTGGATAGAACGTCTCAAATTATTGAACTAGAGTCTTACTTATTGTCTAAACTCAAAGCGGATAAAGATCTTACGATCTTTAGACAAATGCTGACAGATCTCGAAAACGAACTTACGGTCGATCAATTAGCTAAGAAGTATCATTTCTCCCGACAGTATATTAACAGATTATTTTTGCGGAATTTAGGTAAATCCCCCTCTGAATACAAAAAAATACATCGTTTTAGACAGGCCTTGAAAATGCAACATAAATCCAAGCGATTTTCACTTTTGTTAAATACAGGGTTTTACGATCAATCGCATTATATTAAGGACTTCAAGGCATTTACAGCTTTAAACCCGAATAGCTTTTTTAAAGATGTTGATGTGAATAAAGAAAATGTTTGGCTAATTGTAGAGTAGTTTCCATTTTTACAATTTTACTCTTTTCTAAAACCATAAATTTGATGATCAGATGTGCATCATCTGTTTTCACTTTAATTTAACCTCGTATTCCCACAACATGAACTGGAAGACACTACATCTTTATCTGTATACATTTTGCCGGTATTTTATGGCAACTGTAATCATTTCGTACGCTGCCGCTAAGCTCCTGGAAACACAATTTACCTCACAACCCAGCGTGTTTGATAAACCGCTTTCAGCGCTTTCAGGATTCGAATTGACATGGTATTATTTTGGCTATTCCAAATGGTACGGCAATGCAATTGCTGTTGCGCAGCTTATCAGCGCGCTATTGCTCTTTTTTCGCAAAACTGCCAGAATCGGTGTGATCCTTTTTCTGACCTTTATCGTCAATATTTTATTGATGGATTTTGCCTTTGACATTCAGGGTGCAAAAGGTATGGCAACCGTTCTTACCTTAATGGCTGTTTTCGTGCTTTTATCAGATTATAAAGCTTTTTATGCCTTTTTTATTGACAGCGCCCCTTTATTTACCGATGCAGATAGACCTAATTGGTTCAATAAAGTCAGTAAAATTAAATTCATCTATATTCCATTGGCAGCGATTGGAATTGTTACATTATTGGCGGTATTGAAAAACAAGTACCTCGCGAAAGATGAATTGTATGGAGCCTGGGAACATGCGATTACGAAGGAAAGATTATATTTTGAGGCAGCCCAGCATTTTCAGTCAAAATTACCCTGTTCGGTAAAAAATGCAACTGACGGATCTTATCGTGTTTCAGCGGACTCATTGTTGTTTTACCCTCCAAAGGGGAATGATGACTTGGGGAAAGACAGCTTAATTTATTACTCCGGAAAATTTTCCATCAGCGGTAATGAGTTGAAAATTATACAGCACAATAAAACGGAACTATTTAAGAGGATCCGATAGTATCGTTTGACTTATATTGTATTGGTATGACCTGACAACCATGCGAATTGGAGATGAGAAGAAATAAGTAGGGCCCTGATATTAATATCAGGGCCCTACTTATTAGCACTTCTTTGAATGATTGTGAACAGCTTTGTCTGTCTATAATCTCGGCTAAAAAAGTGCAGTTACTTCTTGTCCCACCAGACTTTGGATAGGAACGAGTCACCATTTGTCAAGCGTGCTGCAGCCTCTTTTAAATTTGCTGCGTTTAACTCAGCCTCTTCACTGGAATAAATAGCTCTACGCGGTATTTGTCCGTTGGTGGAACCTGGGTTAGGACCGGGGGTTAATCGAGGATATCCTGTACGTCGCCATTCGGCAAAGGCTTCCATGTCCCGGCCAAATAGGTGAATCCATTTTTGTGTCGCTATTTTCTCCATTTTCTGTTCGTCAGTCAAGCCGCTTAGATTGAGCACAGGTTCGTATGCAGAGGGGATTGCCGTCATATTGTATGGCGGAAGTGCCAGCGCAGCTTTGACCCCTTCTGTAAAGAACGTTTGGGTATTTGCAGGTGTAGCACCCCAGCCAAGAAGTGCAGCTTCGGCTTTGTAAAAACAGATATCCGAATAGGTAAAGGCATAGCTTGGGATCGGTGCAAATGAAAGGCTGAACCAAGTAGACTTATTCGCCGTTGAATAGTTGGCACGAATTAATTGTGACAGTTGGTTATCGGTCAACGAAACCCCAATACCTTGATAGGTTGCGACTCCATTGCTAATGACCGGTTCGGCAAGTAAAGGAAGCCTTGGATCATTGTATTCTTTGAGTTTTTCAACCAGGGTATTAGCCAAATAACGTAGATCGGCACTTCCGGTAGTCATTTGACGTAAAATCGGGTTCTGGTTTTCAGCTTGAGCATCGTTGTAGGTCGGTACTGCGGCATTATCACTGTTGCTGGAGAATAGACCTATAGCAGAAGTCATGGCTTCGGTAACCGTTTTCTGTGCCAAAGAAGGATTAGCGTACCGCATGCGCATGCCGAGCTTTAATTTGAGCGAATTGCCAAATTTTTTCCATTTATCGATACTGCCTTTGTAAAAGAAATCTGAAGAGCCGTAAGAGAGGTCTCCGCTCGTAAGCCTTGCTATAGCTGCATCGACTTTTTGAACCAGTGCCGGATAGATCTCTTCTTGTTTGTCAAATTTGGGGGTACGGTTAATTTCCTTATTGGATTTTGTGATCTCGGAGTAGGGGATGTCACCAAACAAGTCTGTAAGGCGCTGATAGAGGTATGCTTCATAAAGCTCGGCAATAGCCAGTTTACTTCTTCCTTCTGCATTGTCTTCCTTGCCGCTTAATTCCTGTTTGATCTGAACGATATTGCGGAGCAAGGTGTAGTGCTGCGACCAAATAAGATTTTCGGGTCCTTCAAAATATCGAGAAACAGGCACTACCGGTCCCCCGGCCCAATGTTGGATCCAAGAGCCGAACTTGTTGTTGGGTAGTTCCCCAGATTCCTGAAAAGTGCCATCACGTAGAATGCGGGCTATGAGTAAGGAAGGGTCTACAGTGGTGACCGATGTCGGCGGCGTATTGATCCGTTCGAAATCCTTGGTACATGAACCTAATCCTGCCACAGAAATAAGTCCGACGATGAATGTATTTTTAAATAGTTTCTTTTTCATGATAAAGGGTTTACAGACCAACAGTGAGATTAATACCGAATGTGCGCATCATTGGAAGTGAAGTTGATTCAATACCAATCGAGCTATTGTTTACATTGAAAGCAGAAGCTTCTGGTGAAAATCCATCAGTTTTCCGTTGAAAATAAAATAGATTCCGCCCATAGACGCCCAATTTTAGGGAGTTAACAAGTTTATGTGGCATCAGCTTTTTAGGGAAAGAATAGGAGAGACTGATTTCGCGCATGGCAATATAACTCATATCATTGATCATTTCTTCGGATACCATGACTTCTTTGTCACTCGCAACAATGTTCCAGTAATCTTGTGCGGCAACCTGCTTGCTGTTTTTTGTTCCTGTACTTGTCCAGTTCCCTGATCCATCTTTTTGTCCGACCATCCCTTCGGCAACGTAGGTGCCATCACGGCCTTCCAAGGTCTTTTTAGAAGTACCATAAATGATCTGCTCACGATTGGATTGGGAGAAGATCACGCCGCCCTGACGGATATCGACAAGTGCGTAGAGGTTGAAACCTTTATATTTAAAGGTATTGGCAAAACCACCCAGCCAGTCGGGTTGCGCATTTCCAAGATCGGTTTCTACACGTCCGGCTGTGCGCAAAGGGAGTCCAGTGGTAGGGTCGATCAACCTATTTCCCTGATCATCTTTGATCCATGCAAACTGTGTCCCAATTAGCTGGCCAAATGGTTTTCCGACCTCCGCAACAACATTTATCCCGCGGTCTGTAGCGAGTAAAAAGCTTTCTACACCGGGATAGAGTGATTCAACTTTATTTCTGTTGCGGTTGTAATTGAAGGTTGTATTCCATTCAAAACCCGATTCGCTTTTGATTGGTGTTGCTCCCAATACAAATTCAATACCTCTGTTGCTAATTTCTCCAGCGTTGATCCTGTTCTTTACATAGAGACTGGAAGGGGCGATTGGTACGTCCAAAATCTGATTCTTTGTCTTGGCTTGATAGTAGGTAAAGGAGAACGAAAGTCTGTTTTTTAGAAATCTCAGGTCTGCCCCAGCTTCGATCGACGTGGTCAATTCGTTTTTCAAATTCGGATCAGGAATAATTTCTGTATAAGAAGCCATCGGTACACCACCATGGGTATACTGGTTGAGACTATAAGCTCCTGTCAGTTGATATGGGTTTCCTGAACTACCGGCCTGGGCCCATGAAGCTCTGATTTTGGCGAAAGACAGTGCATCAGATTGCCATTTGAAGGCATCCGATAAGACTAAACTGGAACTTACACTCGGGTAGAAAAACGAATTGTTTTCCTTTGACAGGGTAGAAGACCAGTCGTTACGGGCAGAGAAATCAACAAACCAATAGTCTTTGTAACTGAACTGGCCCGATAGATAAGCCGAATTAATCTTGGACTCGATCAGGTCAAATATGTAACTATTTGTCGTGGTGTTATTGATTACAAAGAGATTCGGAACAATAAATTGATTGCCTGAATTTCCTGTCATACGCAAATACCGGCTTTGATGGCTGGCCCCTAAGTTGGCACTGAGTTTAATGTCATCGGTCAATTTGAAGTTGGAGCTAGCGAGGACGTCAAAATTGTCTTCGCGGGCTCTGATGACCTCTTCGCGAATATCACCCTTTCGGTTCAAGCTTTGGTAGGTGTTTATAGGACGGTAGCGAAACCGTTGATCGGTATAGAAGTCCGTACCCCCGGTCGCTGTGACCTTAAGCCAAGGAGCAAAGTCGTAGCTCAGACGGAGTAACCCTATGATGCGGTCCCGACGATCTTCATTGTGGTTTTCATGAATGGTCCAAAAGGGGTTGGCTGTGGAACTATTGGTGGCATAGGTTTTCTCCAATCCTTCCGTCAATCCCGAAAATCCGAGCTGTCTGCTGATCTCCTGTGCGGTCCATTTATACTGTGCCATGATGTCGTTGCCCAAGCTTCGCGGCTGGCTGATAAATAGGTAGGCAGGATTGTCTGCCGCATCGGCCAGTGTTGGCCGGTTTTGCCCCTTTTGTGCGATATAGTTCGCCTTGATGTCAATGTGAAATTTATCGGTTATTTTGGCTTGTGTGCGCAGACCGAAATTGTTTCTCTTCAGCGTATTGGTTGGGATATAACCCTTTACATCTGTATTGGCAAATGAAAAACGGTAGTTTACTTTGTCGGTTCCGCCATCTATACTAAGGTTGTTGACAAACTGTTTCTCCGTTTGAAAAAACGACGAGTAGGTATCTGGTTTCGGTGTTAACTGTAAGATGTTGCCATAAGCATCTTCATAAGTCTGGCCTTCCATTTTTGCACCCCAGCTTGCTCGTGTCGTACGGTCACGTCCGGCGCTCATTTTAGGCATACCACTGTAACCATTTTTCAGCGCTTCACTCATAGAAACAATGGTGCCGTCATCTTTTCTGAAATGTGTAAATGTTCCGTTCAATCCTTGTCCATAGGCATTTTGAAAATCCGGTAAGACCAGCCCATTGCCCAATGAAAAATCTGTACCATAGCTAAAACGGGTCTTACCAGCTTTACCAGATTTAGTTGTGATCAAGATAACTCCGTTACTTCCTCTTTGTCCATAAAGTGCGGCCGCATTCGGGCCTTTTAATACCGACATCGTTTCGATGTCTTCGGGATTGATGTTTCCGATTCCGTCGCCATAATCTGTTCCCCCAGATTGGTTTGGAGATGAAATGTTTTGATTATCAATCGGTACTCCATCAACAACATAGAGCGGCTGGCTATTACCGATAAGTGAGTTGTTACCACGTATCACGACCTTGGATGAACCTCCGGCACCGGATGCGGCGCGGCTTACCTGCACGCCGGCAACTTTACCCGATAAGGCATTCGCCACATTGGTTTCCTTACCCTGCGTCAGCTCGTCGCCTTTGAGTTCAGCGACCGTATAACCGAGCGCTTTTTTTTCGCGTTTGATACCAAGCGCTGTAACGACAACCTCCTGTAGGTTTTGCGCACTCGATTCCAAACTGATATTGATCGCTAGCTTGTCCCTGTCTGTAATGGTGTAATCCAACAGTTCTCTGCTTTTAAAACCGATAGACGATACGCTGATCTGGTAGCCCTGTCCAGCAGGAATCTGGTCGAGTGAAAAAGTTCCGTCAGGCCTGCTGGTTGTTGTTTTTTTCATTCCGCTCGTCGCATTACGTATGGTAACCGTCGCCGAGGGGATGGGCTTTCCTGTTTCATCTTTGATTACTCCGTTAATGGTCGCATTTTGTTGGGCATTAGCGAGAAGATAGCTTGTTGACAAAAGCCCCATGAGGCCAAGACGCAGTGCCCAGTTTACGTCGGCTCGAATGTTGGATCTCAACAATAGCATAGTCAGGATACTATGCTTGGAAGGTAAATAATTGTGCATAATTTGTGGGTTATGTGAGTGAATGTTATTCGGTTTGTACATGAATGGTTATTTTATGGAGTGCTTGGATATCAGCTAACATGTTGACGTATGCAGATGCTGTATTTTTATACGTTCCACTATAATATTTATTTTGTATATCTTTAGGTTCAACGCTTAGTTTAAGGCCATAATTATGACTGATGATGTGAAGTACATCTTGCAATGGGAGGTTTTTAAAGATCAGTTGTCCGCTAGTTTTTAAGTAAGATCCCCTTTTGCTGGATTGAGAAGTATTGACTCGGGTTTCGGCAATGATCTGTTGTAGCTTGCTATCAATGCTGATTTCTTCGTTGGGTTGAAACTGTAGATTTAAGGCCTGTTTATTTTCAGAATGCTGATTGCTTTTGACTTCAATACGGCCTTCATAGAGTTTTATTTTCGTAATCGCGCTACCACCTTCTTCCACACTGAAAACAGTGCCAAGTGCGGTTGTTGTCAAATCGGCCGTATGAACGCGAAAAGGCTTTGTCTTATCCTTTGCTACCGTAAATTTGGCTTTACCTTTTAATTGGATTTCCCGCGCGCTAATAGTTGTGAAATCTGAACTGAATTTTACTTCAGAATTGGGGTATAGGTCGATAGTAGAACCGTCTGGAACTGCAATTTGTTGAATGGTATTACCTGAATTGATATAATATAAATTACTTGGTTGCTCTTGTGGTGTGGGCTGGACTTTCTTTGCGCTACGATATGCGGTGTTATATTTAGAAGAATCGATCTGGTTTAATCCCAGCCAAGCTCCGATTCCAATGAAGAAGATAATAGCCGCATATTTTAACCAGTTGAAACGATCCTTATTTTTTTGCCCTATTTGTTTGAAAATATGCCCTTTTATTTCCTTTTGGTTTTTAAAATCCGAATCCATCTCATATGCTTGCCATTCCGTTTCCGGCATAAAATCCTCCCAATAAAACTCGTTATTGGCCAGCGCATTTTCTACTGCGGCAATTTCTTCCGCACTGGCTTTACCGCTTAGGTATTTGTCGATGAGTGTTTTTGTAATCTTCATGTATAAAGATTACGATTGAAAATGAGGTACCCCCCAAAGAAATTAAAAAATAATTTGCATCAGCATACCGAACAGTAAAGCCTTTCGAATGGTTTTTAGTGCTAGTGTCAATTGGTTTTCCACAGTTTTCGTTGATATGGCCAGCTTGTCCGCAATTTCCTTATGCGAAAGATTAGAAAATCGGCTTAGCATAAAAATCTCCTTGCGTTTCTCCGGTAGTTTATCGACAATTTCATGGAGTGTGGAGGTAAGTTGTTTGGCATAAAAATCATCCTGAGGGCTATGGCGTAAGACAAATGTTTGATCGTGATCCAAAAGTTTCTTACGGTTATACTCTGCCTTGACCAGATCGATCACCACTGTTCGGGTGATACAGAAAATCTGGGATTCTATGGTGGCATCGATATTTTTGTCACTCATATTTTTCCAGAGTTTGATAAATACACGCTGTACGGTTTCTTCGGCTAGATAAGAAGATTTGGTTTTATGGATTGCATATTGGTATACTTTGGAACTCCATAGGTCAAAATATTCCTCGAATCTTCGAACGATAAGCGCATAATTGATTTCCATAGTGTAGGCTTGGAATAAATGAATTTAGCGATAATGCGCTTTTGCTCCAAGTTTTTTTAAAAATATTTTGTCTCCTTTCTTAGTGGATGAGATTTGTTTTCTGAATGATCTTCGATGTATGGTTATAGACTCTCAATTGGATATTAGTTCCTTGATCGGATTGATTTAGGAATACGATGTTCCCTTTCTGGTTGACATTCAGTGTGTATGTTTTGTCCTTCTCCATCTCAATCTCCTCTGATTCATTCAAAATTTTTAGCCGACCGGTCGAGCTTTTTTTAGTCTCAATGGAAAATGGACTGGCATCTTCGGTTGAGATGGCTAAGGAACTATGTGCGGGGATTGATGTATTGATATACAAAGAACCTTTTTCTTTTTTTCCTATCCGCTGAACGGTGCAAGACTGGAGGGCAATAAAAAATAGAAAGACGGAAAATAATTTCATAAATAAGGCTGTTTTTTTTATATGGGATCTAATCATGCATTATACCGGAGGTTTTTCCCACTAGATTGGAGTTAGATTACTCCAATGTGGAGGGAAAAACCAGTTATGGTCTTAAAAATACAAAAGATCATAATGACTTATTAATAGAAATGGGGTATTTAACGGATATCTGCATACGATCGTTGTGTATTTATTCGCTAGTTCGGTATTTATACCCCTTCTTAAGTGTTTGATACGGGTGTTTCTAAGGTTGCATTTGCACTGGCATAAAGTTTGAATTTTACCCAGCTGTAATAAAATATAATATTCACATTAACACATCAACGTATGAAAAAATTAATTCAAACACTGGGACTCGGTATGCTTATTTTAACGGTATTGGTAGGCTTTACATCATGTAGCAAAGACGATGATCCGGCCGACAACGATCTTTTTGTTGGTAAATATGAAGGCACTATCTCGTATGATGATATGAATAACAATGACAATGATGTTGCCGCTGCAGAAGGAACAGTTACCGTAACAAAAGTTGGCGATACCTATAATTTCGCTTTTGGAAATGGCATTCCAAATCTCAACGGCGTAGATTTTGAAAAAAAGGATAACGTCTTGGTCAACATTGGTTCGGCAGGTACAGGAGTTATCCGTATTGATGCCGGTAAATTGACAATTGGTTATACAAAAGACAGCAAGGTATGGACGGCCAATTGTAACCGGAAATAATAATATAAAAAATAGAAAGTGCCTGTTTACCAGGTGAATGTTGTGAAATTAACATTTTATAACATTATTTTTTAAACGATTAGCTGTATGAAACTGTTCTATTGATAAATAACGAAAGGAAAATAATTATGAGCGAATTAACATGGAAAGGCCGTTGGAACGAAATCAAAGGTAAGGTAAAACAACAATATGCAGATCTTACTGATGATGATCTATTATATGCCGAGGGCAAAGAAGACGAATTGGTAGGTAAGCTTCAAAAGAAGACCGGTAAAACACAAGATGAGGTAAATAAGTGGTTAAATGATTTGTAGATTTAATATTGTGTGATAAAAAAGCGGATAACAGCATTGTTATCCGCTTTTTTGATTTAAGAACCTATCAACCGATGATGCTTTTAAGTATTTTGAATTCTTATTACGTTGGACAGATTATTTTGATTCCAAGTACACGATGGAGCAATTGCTTTTTTATTTTTTGTTAAAATTGAAACGGCGTGCAATGCTGAATCCCCAACGGAATTGTCCCTTACGCCAGGAGCTATTTGTTTCGCTAATAAACTGAGATTCTTGTATTGCGGTTGCATTGGTAAAATTGAGATGGAAGATATGTCCTCCGGTAACCATTTCCAAACCGACACCTAATGCATTATAATAACGCTGTCCGCTTACATCTTCACGGTATTTTTTGTTCGACGACTTTCGGAAGGGTAATGTATAGTCTGCTACTAATGCGATCCTATTGCTGACCTTGGCCCGCTCGCCAATACCAAGAGCAAATACAGTATTCTGATCGTTATAAGCTGTATAGCTCCAGTGAAGAAAGGTTGGGACCACAACGAGCGATAGATTTGAGCTAAATTTACGGGTAATGATGAGCTGCGTCATATAACTCAATCGATCATTGAAGTCTTCAAAGCTTGCTGCCGAAGACTTATCGGAGCTGGCAGGAAATGTGGACCTGGAATCTAAAGGCGTCGCGTTTACCTTGGGAATGAGTTTGTAATTCCGATATATTCCCTCGAAGATGACCAGTTAAACCTATGTCTCGCGAGCTTGTACCGTGTTACTAGCCTGTTTGTCTCCCCGAAAAAATTTGATGCCTGATCTTTCTGATCAGGCAAACAAGTACGTTTCTTTTTTACTGTATATCGTCATTCACTTCAAAATGTATAGAAAATTAAACTTCTATTTCATTTTAATGTGCTGTACGTATGTGAACAATTCGGATAAGAACTGTTCGCATGCGTACATTTCGTTTTTTGAAGAAAATCTTAGATCGTCCATAATGGGTTTTAAAAGGCATAAATGAACCTTGGGGCCAACTGGTATGGTCTTTGGCACGGAGCTATTAAAATTGATAGTATGTTCTTTATGCATTTTGAAGTTTACTTTTTCATTTCAGTCATTCAGCGACTTCTGCTGGTTATTGATCTAAAATTCGTGGGCGACAAGCATTTGGAGCGATAATTTTGAGTCAAGAGATAAGCAAGGTAAAAAAGCACAAAAAAAGATAGTATGAAAACTCTCGTAAAAACATTCACATTAGCAGCTTTAATGGCCGTATCAACATTTGCTATGGCAGCTGAAGGACCGGGTTCAAAATCAAACCCGGTCAGCGTTAATCTATCAACCGCAGACTTTGCGCTAGAGCACTATGTCGCCGTGATCACTGAAGGTGAGTCGGCTGGAATAGAACAATTAAAGTCATATAGCCGCTATGAAGTGGTTAAATCCTTGAAAAAGCAAAAGAATATCCACCTGGATTGCGCGGTTAGCACAGATGTAGTTGAACAGTCTACAGATTATATGGTGGCCAGGGTTACTTTGAAATTTGAAAATTTCACCAAAACCGATCTTGTTACTTTAGTGCGTGAAGGTAAAGACTGGAGAGTATCCAAATCGATCAATTCCTATAAATAGAAGCTCATAATTTGCGGGCCAGCTCAGTTATACCAAAAGCTGATCCCTAGTGAATAACATGTTTATAAATTTAGTTCAGAAGCCACATCCGGAGATGTGGCTTTTTTTGTCTGCCTAAACCAGAATATCCTTTAATGAGGTCAAAAAGCCTAATTTGACGAATTTACCCCTTAAAATAAGAAGATTATACCCCCCTTCCTCTGTAACGTTTTTGATAATATTGCAAGTGTCAATACGACATTTTATTGTATTGACGATGTTAAATAACCAAGAGTGTTTGCCTAACTAGATGAATACCCTCTCCAAATTATATAAAAAATAGGTGTGGGGAAAGTAAGTTGGCTAAAGCTCAAAAACAGCTAAATAACCAAGTTTAATTATGATGAATTTACCAATCAAAAGTGGATTGTTTGATCCTTGAATTCTTAACGAAACGCAATATTGCTACCTCGTATTGCCATGTTACTCTTCATCAAAATATTATTTAATCACTAAACAGTTTTACTTATGAAAAGGAAAATAGTATTAACGCAGCGCTGGCTTTGTTCTATCTGCTTTTTACTTTTAAGCTTACAGCAGGCTTATGCACAGTCAATAACTGTACGGGGCCAGGTTACCGAAAATAACAGACCACTTGCTGGAGTGACCGTTAAAAATATCGGTTCCACAATGCAGGCGCAAACAGATACACAGGGGAAATATACACTCAGTGCTGCAACAGTCACGGCATTAGAATTTACCTTTCTAGGCTATGCGAAACAGCGCTTTGAATTCAGTCAGCTAAAACAGATCAGCCAAGGGAACTACGAGCTTAACGTGCAGCTTGATGCTTCCGAAGGAGATGTTTTGGATGAAGTGGTGGTCGTTGGTTTTGGCTCGCAGAAAAAAACAAACCTGACCGGTTCTGTTGCGGTGGTAGATGCCAAGCAGCTGGAAAATAGACCTGTAAGAAATGCTATCCAGGCACTGCAAGGACTGGCCCCCGGCCTAAATATTTCCCAAAACTCGGGAACGATGGAAACCAATCCATCTATTAATATCCGGGGTACAGGTACAATCGGCACATCTTCTTCGGCACCATTGGTCCTAATTGATGGCTCTGAAGGATCTTTGGCGGCATTAAATCCACAAGATATCGAAAGCGTTTCTGTCTTGAAAGATGCTGGTGCTGCTTCAATTTATGGTTCTAGAGCCGCTTTTGGGGTTATTTTGGTCACCACAAAATCTGGAAAGGCTGGACGTACTTCGGTAAATTATAATAATAGCTTTCGTATGAACGCACCGACATTGATGCCTAAGATGATGGACTCTTACACTTTTGCTCAATATTTCAATCAGGCCGAAGTCAACGCAGGCGGTTCACCGCATTTCTCCGCGGAGCATCTACAGCGCATCTTGGATTATCAAAACGGAAGCCTGAAAAATTCGACCATTGTCGATCCGAATAATAAGTTGTATTGGGCTGAAGGATATGCCTATGGTAACGATAATAACGATTGGTTCGACGTCATGTACCGGGATCAGGCTTTTGCCCAGGAGCACAACCTAAGTCTCAATGGCGGAACCGAAAAAACAACCTATTACCTTTCTGGCAATTTCATGAAGCAACAAGGATTGATGGCCTTCAATACAGACCATTACGACCGTTACTCTGTTGCGGCTAAAATCAATTCTAAAGTATCTGACATCTTTCAGGTAAATTACAACGCTAGGTTGGTACGTGAAGACTATGACCGTCCTGCAGCATTGACCAATAGTTTTTACGATGATTTAGGAAGACAGGGCTGGCCAACGCTGCCACTTTATGATCCGAATGGATACTTGTTCAGTTCTCCTTCACCTGCACTTGCCATGAAAGAAGGCGGACAGGATAAATCCAGTAAGGATTACATTTATCAACAGTTACAGCTGATCCTTGAACCAATTAAAGGATGGCGTACAACCGGTAATTTTAACTATAGGACCACAACTCAATTTCGTCACTGGGATTCGCAGCGTCTTTACAATCATGACGTGAATGGTGATCCTTATTTGTATAAAAACTCTTCAAACGTCTACGAATTTGGTTTAAAGGAAAACTATTATAACATCAATATCTTTTCTGATTACGATAAAAGCTGGGGCGACCATCATTTTAAAGTTATGGTCGGTGGTCAGATTGAACATACGGCCTATCGCAATCTCGGTGTGCAACGTGACGGAATCATTATCCCGGATCAACCGGTATTGAATCTGACTTCCGGCACAGATATCAATGGAAAAGCAGTAGTACCTTCTGTATCTGGCGAATATCAAAAATGGGCAACAGCGGGTTTCTTCGGCCGATTGAATTACAATTATGCTGAAAAATATCTATTGGAAGCTAATCTGCGTTATGACGGTTCATCACGTTTCCGTAGCGATAGCCGCTGGGGCTGGTTTCCTTCAGTTTCTGCGGGATGGAACATCGCCAAAGAAAACTTCCTTGTAGAGTCGGCACCATTTATTAATATGCTGAAATTAAGAGCTTCCTACGGAGAGCTAGGCAATCAAAATACCGATGTCTGGTATCCGACTTATGTTACGCAACCAACGGGGACAGCCAATGGTGCTTGGCTGATCAATAATGCGCGACCAAATTCTGCATCGGCTCCAGGCCTCGTAAGTGCTTTATTGACCTGGGAATCTATCAATACGAAGAACTTAGGCGTCGATTTCGCCTTTTTAAATAGCCGCCTTTCTGGGTCTTTTGAGGTCTTCGAACGGAAAACATTTAATATGGTCGGCCCAGCTCCACAGTTACCTAATACATTAGGGACGACAGTTCCTCAAACAAACAACACCGACTTAAAAACAAGAGGATTTGAGGCTACCCTGGGCTGGAATGACCGTACTGCCAGTGGTTTTGCATATGGAGCAAAGTTCCTCTTGTCTGATTATACCACAACAGTAACACGCTATCCTAACGCAATAGGGTCATTATCAAACTATCGTGAAGGTCAAAAGCTGGGTGAAATATGGGGGTATCAAACCCTTGGTATTGCCAAGACAGAAGAGCAAATGAGCCAGCATTTGGCGAGCTTGCCCAATGGTGGACAAAATGCATTAGGAACACAATGGGGGGCAGGAGATATCATGTATGCTGATCTTAATGGAGACGGAAAAATAGATGGTGGCAGCAATACAGAGGCCGATCCAGGTGATCGTCGTGTGATTGGAAACAGCACACCGCGTTACTCCTTTGGATTGAATCTGAATGCGGACTACAAAAATTTTGACTTTAGCATTTTCATGCAAGGTGTCATGAAACGCGATTATTGGCAAGGGGGCTACTATTTTTGGGGCGCAACTTCAAAATGGTGGTCAACGGGCTTGGTCGATCATCTTGATTATTTCCGTACTGCAGATAATCCCCTGGGTGAAAATCTTGAAGCATATTACGCACGTCCTGTTTTTGGTACTGCTAAAAACCAGCAGACGCAGACGCGCTTTTTGCAGAACGCAGCCTATATCCGCATAAAAAATATTCAGCTGGGCTATACCTTGCCGAAAGAAACAACAAAACGTTTCGGTGTGGAGCGCTTGCGTGTATACGTTTCCGGAGAAAATATCTGGACCGGCTCAAGTGTAGCGGGAATGTTTGATCCCGAAACTATTGATGGCGGAAGCAACGGAACCGTTTATCCATTGACTAAAGTCTGGTCTGCAGGTTTAAGTGTTACATTTTAAGTCGATTCATTATGAAATTCAATAATACTATTTTTAGATTGATGCAATTAGGCCTTGTCGCTTTGGTAGGTCTAGCTTCCTGCAATAAATATTTGGATATTGCACCCCCTTCGTCCATTATACCTGAAGCTTATCTGGATGAGGAGTCACAACTAGCTGCTTATACCGTAAATCAATATGCGGGCCTATTTCCTTCACACGGCAACTGGTCATTTGGCACTTTCGGCATAGACGGAAATACAGACAATATGGCTATTCCAACACTCGATAACAAGTTTATTCCAGGCCAATGGCGCGTAGGATCGAATGGCGGCGACTGGGATTTTTCAAGTATTTATCAGATGAATTATTTTATAAATACGGTGGTTCCCAAATGGAAAGAAAATCGTATTCTCGGAAATTCAAGTAACATTGCACATTATATCGGTGAAGCCTATTTTTTACGGGCCTACGTTTACTTTGGGAAATTACAGGCCTTAGGTGATTTCCCAATTATTCGCAATGTGATGTCGGATAAGGACAAGAATATTTTGGTAGAAGCAAGTAAGCGTTCGCCAAGAAATGAAGTGGCTCGTTTTATTCTTTCTGACTTGGATTCGGCTATTACCTTGCTGAACCAAAGTTCGCCGGACGGCAAGAAACAGCGGATCTCAAAAAATGTCGCGCAACTGTTCAAATCCCGAGTGGCTTTGTATGAGGGTACATGGCTCAAATACTTCAGCGGAACCGCATTCGTCCCTAAAGGACCAAACTGGCCGGGTGCTGCAAAATCATACAATAGCAATTATGCATTCCCGACTGGAAGTATTACCGGAGAGATCGACTACTTTTTAACGCAGGCCATGGAATCAGCTTCTGCTGTTGCTGACAATATTCAACTGGAAAATAATACCGGAATTATAGAATCTGCCAACAACGAGAATCCTTACTTCAGCATGTTTGGCGCAGTAGATATGTCGAGTTATGGTGAAGTATTGCTGTGGCGTCAATATAATCAAAGCCTGGTGACACATAATGTGCCTGTGTATGCACAACGCGGAAATTATGCGGTTGGTTTGACACGCGGCCTTGTCGAAAGCTTTCTGATGTCCAATGGACTGCCTATTTACGCTTCGGGCAGCGGTTATGCTGGTGATAATTACATAGCAGATGTTCGGAAGAATCGCGATGGCCGTTTACAATTGTTTTTAAAAGAACCTGGCCAAAAGAATGTATTGGTCAATATTGGACAGGGTACTCACTACACGCTCATAGAGCCCACTCCGACTGTATACGATACCGATTGGGAACGACGTTACACAACAGGTTATACAATTCGTAAAGGCATTTCATACGACGGTTTACAAACGCTCAACGGTCAGGGATTTACGGGTAGCATTACCTTCCGAGCCACCGAGGCCTACCTCAATTATATGGAGGCTTGTTATGAAAAGAATCAAAATTTAGATACGAAGGCACAGGCCTATTGGCGCGCACTGCGTACACGGGCTAAAGTCGATCCTGATTTCAATGCGACCATTGCGGCAACGCAAATGGATAAAGAAAAGAAAGATTGGGGCGCGTATTCTGCAGGACAGTTTATATCACCAACATTGTACAATATACGTCGCGAACGCAGAAGTGAGCTTATGGCTGAAGGTCTACGTTGGATGGATCTTAAGCGTTGGCGGGCTATGGATCAACTGATTACAACAGCAGACCATTTTGAAGGTTTTAAACTTTGGGGACCGATGAAAGATTGGTATACACCCGAACAATTGATTTATGGTGCTACCAATGACAAATCTGTCGTTTCAGATCCCGCACGGAGTGAATACCTCAGACCATTGGAGATCCGAAGCAATGCCCTGTCTTATACCGGTGTAAAATTTGCCATGGCGCATTACCTCGCACCCATTGCCACAGAGCATTTCCAGTTGGCTTCGGATGACGGAACAGCAGAAAACTCTGTTATTTATCAAAATCCAGGATGGTCACTTATCAGTGGAACTGCCCCAACCGGACTGTAGAAAATATGAAAATAGATATGTGTCATCTCATTATTACACAAATACGAATATATCCCTCTTTTTGACTCAATATCCCCCTTGATCACGCAGAAAAAGGGGGATATTTTTGTTTACTGATCATCAAGAGCTGTTAGCTCAAAGAAACTTAAACTAAATCATGAAAAAACTTTTATCTGTCTGTCTTAGTTTGCTGTCAAGTTGTTTTGCCGCATATAGTCAAGAGCCCATCCCACCACAGTATAAATTGGTATGGTCGGATGAGTTTGATTATAATGGTGCACCCGACACGGCTAAATGGAGTTACGAAGAAGGTTTCAAACGTAACCGGGAAGAGCAATGGTATCAAAAAGAAAACGCTTCCTGTCGTAATGGCCTGTTGGTTATTGAAGCAAAAAAAGAACAACGTAATCATTCAGGTTTTATTCAGGGCAGTCATGATTGGATTGCCGGCCGTAAAAAAATAACCTATACTTCGGCTTCGATAAATACTTTGGGCAAGCAGAGCTGGAAATACGGGATTTTTGAAATCCGGGCGCGTATCCCAGTTGGTGAGGGCCTTTGGCCTGCATTCTGGACATTAGGCACCACCAAAGAATGGCCATCCAATGGTGAAATAGATATCATGGAATATTACCGTGGCAATATATTGGCTAATATCGCAACCGGTACTGACCAACGCTGGAAAGCACATTGGTTTGGTAAGACGAAAGCCGTCAAAGATCTTGGCGGAAAGGCGTGGGCAGATCAGTTCCATATTTGGCGAATGATTTGGAATGAAGACGCTATTACGCTTTATGTGGACGATATAGAAATGCTTCACGTTCCTATGGATCAATTGGTCAATCGGGATGGTACAGGATTCAATCCGTTTACCCAACCGCATTATCTCCTGTTAAATTTGGCCCTCGGCGGAATAAATGGCGGCACGATAGCTGATAAATTACTTCCTGCAAAATATGAAATTGATTATGTCCGGGTTTATCAAAAAAAGGAACATGCTGAGATGCATAGTTTTACGCCAGGGGAAATATGGAAAGACCAATCCGGTCATGTGATCAATGCGCATGGCGGTGGCGTACTTCATCAAAATGGGAAATATTATTGGTATGGTGAGAAACGTGGCGGAACTACGTCCCAGGGAGTCAATGTGTACTCATCCAATGATTTGTATAACTGGAAGTTTGAAGGATTGGCTCTCACACCTAGCACAGATTCTACAAGCGATATTGCTTGGGGCTGTATTATGGAGCGGCCAAAGGTTATCTATCAAGAACAGCTGAAGAAATATGTGATGTGGTTCCATCTTGAGTTGAAAGGGCAAGGCTATGCAGCAGCCAGGGCCGCCGTTGCTACCAGTGACTCTCCGCTTGGGCCGTTTCAGTTTGTCCATAGCTTCCGGCCAAATAACAATATGTCACGCGATATGGGTTTATTTGTAGACACTGATGGTAAGGCTTACCAAATCTATTCATCGGACGAAAACTATGCCTTACGCCTGGTTCAATTAACCGATGATTACCTGCATGTGACAGCGAAAGATTCCTTACTCTTCCGGAATCATAGGGAAGCCCCGGCTTTATTCAAGTACAAAGATAAGTATTATCTGATCACCAGTGGATGTACTGGCTGGGATCCAAATCGTGCAGAACTCCATGTTGCTACAAATCTTTTTGGCCCTTGGAAATCCCTTGGTGATCCAATGCAAGGACCGAATTCGGCTTTGACTTATGGTGGCCAATCGACATTTATCCTTCCTGTCGCAGGAAAAAAGGATTCCTTTATCTTTATGGCCGACCGCTGGAATCCCAAAGATCTTATGGATAGCAGATATATCTGGCTACCGGTTGATCTCCAGAATGAAAAAGTACAGATAAATTGGAAGGATCAGTGGGATTTAAGTGTATTTCATTAGTTCGATCATATAGCTGTATTTAACCTAGATTCAGTTAAACAAATCAATCTTTTTTGAAATGATTTATTAATCGATAAATAATAAAAAATGCAATCTCTGAATAAATTAGTGCTTATTCTACTCTATAGCTGTGTCTTCACTTTGGGGTATCCGCAATCCAGTATTACCTTGACTTATGAGCGGAATAAAATGCAACAGCAAGATACTGTTGTCCGAAAAGGGATCCCTTGGTTAGATGAAACGATTACCGAAGAAAATCGGCTGCCCATGCATACAGATTTTGTGACCTTTCCGCATACGTCTCAGATCATCAACAGCGATTGGCGTGAATCCTCTGCGTATTTAAGTTTGAATGGTTCCTGGAAATTTAAATGGGTAAATAGCCCTTCAAAACTACCTGCTAACTTTGAATCATTAACTTATGACGATCGTCATTGGGATAATTTTCAGGTGCCTGCAAACTGGGAACTCAATGGATACGGTTTCCCGATGTATACTACCTCCGGTTTTGAATTTACCTATTTAATCGGGAAACCAAATCCACCAATTGTGCCGATGGATTTCAACCCTACGGCTGTGTATCGCCGTGAGGTAGTTATTCCCGAGGATTGGCAGGGAAAGCCCGTAATTCTCCATATTGGGGCAGCCAAATCGAATCTATCTGTTTGGGTAAACGGCCAATATGTCGGGTATGGGGAGGATAGCAAATTACCATCCGAGTTTGACATAACAGCATATTTGAGAAAAGGAAAAAATCTAATTACAATGCGTGTCATGCGATGGGGAGTCGCAAATTATTTGGAGGATCAGGATATGTGGCGCCTTAGTGGAATTACGCGAGATTGTTATCTGCTGGTTCGGCAACCAGTGCATCTACGTGATATTCAATTGTCGCCGACCCTCAATGATGCCTTTGATAAAGGACAGTTAAATACTAAGCTGATCTTTAACCAGGCCAGTCATGGGGATCTAATGGCAGAGGTTACACTTCATAGAAACGGTCGGCTTGTGTCAATTGCAACTGTTAAAGTCGACGGACAGGAAGTGGATATTGAACAGACCATAGACCATCCTGAACTATGGTCGGCCGAAATGCCAAATTTATACCAGGTGACTGTTAAACTTACAGACCCTAAGGGCAAACTCAGCGAGATCGTTCCCCAGCAAGTGGGCTTCCGTAGGGTTGAGATCAAAGAAGGTCTGTTGCTCGTTAATGGACAGCCTATACTTGTCAAGGGAATAAACAGGCACGAAACAGATCCCGTTACTGGTCATGTGATCTCGAAAGAAAGTATGTTGCGCGATATACAGCTCATGAAAAAATTTAATATCAATGCTGTTCGTACCAGCCACTATCCCAATGCCGAATATTGGTTGCAGCTCTGTGACCAATATGGATTGTATGTAATTGATGAGGCTAATATCGAATCACATGGCATGGGTTATGACCTGTCCTATACGATGGCCAATAGGCCGACCTGGGAGAAAGCACATGTTGCTCGTGTTGAACGCCTTATTCAGCGCGATCGGAATCATCCTAGCGTAATTATTTGGAGTATGGGCAACGAAGCCGGAAATGGCTACAATTTCTATCGGGCCTACCTCCGGATGAAAGAGCTCGATAAAAGTCGCCCTGTACAATACGAAAGGGCAGTGAATAATTATGGGGAATTAAGATTTGACTGGAATACGGATCTGATTGTACCTATGTATGCAAGTCCATCCGCAATGAAAAATTATGCAGCGCGTAACCCAAAGCCTCAAAGACCCTTTATTCAATGTGAGTATGCACATGCCATGGGGAATTCATTGGGAAACTTTAAGGATTATTGGGACATCATTCGGGCAAACAAAGGAATATTTCAAGGCGGATATATCTGGGATTTTGTGGACCAATGTTTTGTTAAAACCAATGCTAAAGGCGATACGGTATATACCTATGGCGGAGATTATGAACCTAAAGAAGCCATAACGGACTGGAATTATGCTTCCAAAGGAATTTTTTATGCCAATAGAACACCCTATCCACATGCTTGGGAAATGAAAAAAGTATATCAAGATATCCATAGTAGCCTATTGAACGAGAAAAAGATACAGGTTTACAATGAACGTTTTTTTACTGGACTTGAAAATGTTGAACTTCAATGGGAGCTTATTGTTGACGGAAAAAAAACGCAATCTGGTTTAATCAAGCATTTGAATGTGTTGCCTCAACAATCTGCTGTACTATCGATTCCTTATAAAGCAGATATTCCGGGGGAAAAATTTCTGAATCTGACTTATCGATTGAAAAAAGCCGAGGCTTTACTTCCTATGGGGCATCTTATTGCAACTGAACAGTTACCTCTGGGGGGCTCTTTTCAGCCTAAAACAGCTATTTTGGCACAGGGCAAAATCAAGACAGCGCGAAAAGATGGAAATCTGATTGTCACGGCAAAACAGCTACTGATGGAGTTTGACCTTAAATCAGGATGGTTGGCGAAATATCATTATAAAGGACAGGATTTTTTGGATGAACATGCGCTATTTAAGACTAATTTCTGGCGTGCGCCGAATGATAACGATTTCGGTGCCAATACGCCGGAAAAACTGAAACCTTGGAAACTGGTTGCGGATTCGATTGAACTGCTTGAAATTAGATCCGAATTAATCGATAGCCTGGCCTATGTATATGCGACCTACCAGATGCCTCAGGTATATGGGCAACTAGAAATGAAATACTGCATTAATCAATTAGGTGAAATGCGTGTTTCTCAGTCATTCCTTGCCGACACCACAAAAAAGGTTGCAGTTCTGCCACGTTTCGGTATGCAATGGATTATGCCATCTGGCTTTGAGGCGATTAATTACTACGGTAGGGGACCAGAGGAGAACTACATCGATCGTAATTTTGCATCACATGTCGGAATTTATAAACAGACCGTTGATCAACAGTATTTCCCCTATGTAATGCCACAGGAGACCGGCAATAAGACCGATATCAGATGGATGGAAATAAAAAATAAACAAGGTCGGGGATTGTTCTTTACGTCTGATTCTACATTTAGTATGAGCGCTTTGCATTACTTTGACAAAGATTTGGACGATGGTCTCAAGCGACAACAACGTCATGCAGCTGACCTTGTTAAAAGAAAGCAAACGCAACTTAATATTGACCTCAGACAAATGGGTGTGGGTGGAATCAATAGTTGGGGAGCATGGCCGCTGAATGAATATACATTGCCTTATAAAAATTATACATTCTCCTTTATCATAAAACCAGTCGAATAAATATAACGCCCTGTACAGCAACAGCTGTTCGTAATTGTTGTACAGGGCTTATTTTATTTTTCGGCAATTCAGACTAAGGCCGATCGACATGGAATTCATTCTGAAACGCTTTTCGATACTTTTTGACATAGTCGGAAGGTGTATGGCCAAACAATTTGCTGAACTGCTGTCTAAAGTAGCGTTGGTCGTAGAAACCTGTTAAGTTAGCTACTTCATTAATTTTTGAATCCGTCAATATGAGCATTTCGGCTGCTTTTTTTAGTCGTACCGACCTGATAAATTCATTGATCGATTTGCCTGAAATAGTTTTAATTTTTTTATAGAGTGAAGAATGACTCATGCCTGTTTTTTCGGCAAGACTTATTACAGTCAGTTCTTCCAACAGGTTCTCTTCAATAATCTCAATGCACCGTTCTATCAATAGCTTGTCTGTGATCGGTATCTTTAGCTCATTGGACTGTAGCGTAATCGCTTTAAAGAAAAAGTCCTGAAGGTTCTTCTTGTTCTGTAGTAATGTTTTGACCCGGAGCAACAATATTTCCGAATCAAATGGCTTATGGATATAATCATCGGCACCATATTGAATTCCGGCCAATTTAGTGCTGTCAGAGGTACTTGAGGTAAGTAGGATGATTTGAATATGGTTGAGTGCAGCATTAGATTTTACGGCTTTGCAAAGTGACAATCCATCCATCCCTTCCATGATAATATCACTTATTACCAGATCAGGTTGTTTTTGCTTGATCATATCGAGTGCCTGAACACCATTATGGGCATTATAGACCGAGTATTCTACCTTAAAAATGTCGGTAAGGTAGCTGCGGATAGCATCGTCGTCGTCGACCAATAAGACACTGAATTTTTTGCTTGATATCGCTGTCGGGAATAAGGGAACGGTTTCCGTCGCCACTTGCGAATCGTATAGCATTTGAATTCCCGACTCGTTGTAAAGCGCTACATCTGCCAAAGGTTCTTCGGCTGGGGTTTGTTTTGCTAAGATAGGCAAAACGAGGTCGAATGTTGTTCCCGCTGTTGCTGAACTCGTGTAACTTATTGTTCCGGCGTGCATTTCAACAAAAGTTTTGACAAGGTACATCCCAATCCCGAATCCTGTTTGTTTTTTGGGACCATTGAGTGGATCCGAAAAATATTTGTCAAATATCCTATCGCCAAGATGTTCGGGGATACCTTTTCCCGAATCTTTGATCTGAATGCTTAATTCCCGACTTTGTTGCGATAAGGCAATATGGATAGCACCATTGGAAGGCGTAAATTTAAAGGCATTTGATATGAGATTGCATAAGATGATCTCAATTTTTTCTTTGTCAGCATTGACATAAATCGGATCGGAATTTTCCAGAAACTGGTAATCTATATTTTGCAATTTTGCCTGAGCAGCGAAATATAGAAATATTTCTTTCATAAAGCTTTGGCAGTCAAAAATACTGATTTTGAGCTGTTCGGCACCGTCCTCTGTTTTTCTAAATACAAGCAGCTGATCCACCAAGCTCAACAGTCTTTTGGCATTTCTATGCACAATCTGAAGGGAAGCGCTGTCCTTGGACTCGTTTTTGGTCTTTAGCAGATCTTTAATCGGATTAATAATTAAGGTCAGTGGTGTTCTAAATTCATGCGATATATTTGTGAAAAATGCATGCCTCTTCTCATTGAGCTCTCTTTCTTTCTGAATGGTAAATTTTGAAAGCTGTATCTCGTAATTTAAAGCGATTTGCCTTTTCCGATAGCGCAGATACCATAGTCCTATATAGGCAATAGCCAGCGTGTAAAGCAGGTAGGCCCACCAGCTTCTATACCAAGGCGGAAGAATTTGAATCTCGAGTTTAATCTGTTTATTCGTCCAGTTGCCTTCCGAGTCGGTCGATTGAATATGAAGGATATAAGTGCCTTCATGCAGACCGTTGTAATTTATTGATCGGGTAGACCCTGCATCGTTCCATCCTTTGTCCAATCCTTCCAATAGATACCTGTATTTTATCTTTTGTGGGGAATCAAACTCCAGGGCTGCAAACTCCAGCGAAAAAGTGGATTGATTGTAGGGGAGCGTCAATTTATGAATGCTATGATCTTTTCCAATATCGACCCGGTCGCTCAGGTCGGCAATCTTTTTATTGTTAATTTTAAGGCTTGTGATAGCTAAGGCAGGTTCATAAATTTTCAGTTTAATGCTATCGGCGTCAAAGATGTTAAAACCGTTGTTCCCTCCGAAAAGAAGATGGCCGTCTTTGAGCTTAAGAGCTGCCCCATAGGAAAATTCGTTGCTTTGAAGTCCGTCAGTTTCCTCGTACCGTACAAATTTTTTAGTGGAAGGATCGAACTTCGAAAGCCCATTAAAGGTGCTTAACCACAATTTTCCAGTTTTATCTTCCAAAATATTAAGTACGGCATTGTTGCTCAATCCTTCATTTGTGGAATAATTTTCGACAATCTTTTTTAAACTGATATCAAATGCCAAGAGCCCCTTTCCTTCTGTTCCCAGCCAAAGTCTGTTATTTTTTCCGAGCTGAATGGCACGAACAGGTTTTCCGATTAAATATCTGGAGATTTTTTTCGTCTGCTTGTTTAGCTGTATAATCTCATTGTAATTCCCCATCCAGATATTACCTTTCTGATCATCAGTCATACAATTGATATCATAGATGTCTTCGCTGAATACTTCAAATTGGTCGCTTGTCGGATTATATGTATATACTCTTCCCTCGGAAAATGTCGCTGCCCAGATCTTTTCATCCTGATCCTTAAAAAGTAACTGTATACTGTTATTTAGAACCCCAGTTGGCGTTCTACAAACATAATATTTAAAACCCGAGCCCTTTATGTAACGCGCAATGCCCATTTCGGTTGCGATCCACAATTCTCCATTAGTTCCAGTCAAAAGATGGTTTACCGTATTGTCTGGCAATTGCTGTGGCCCTTTTTGAAATGACTGAACCTGATTGGTCTTGTTATCCCATGCATAAAGACCATTGCCTTCGGTACCAATCCAGATCTTGTTATCATATTCAACAAAAGAACGGACAAATTTGTGCGCCAAGTTAAATCCCGCATAATGTTTCTGCTGTAAATAATTAAATTTATAGCCATTGTTATCAATCGTCTCAATGCCGCCCTTTCCGGTGCCGATCCATATTTTACGCTGGGAGTCTATGTAAACCGTATAAATGGTCTTGCTATTCAGTGAAAATTGAACGGGCTGTAGATTACTTTTGTTTTCTGCATTTCCATGAGATAGGTTAAGTATAAAAATGCCATTGTTTTGGGTGGCTATCCAAAGTTTGTTTTGTCCTTCCAACGTCAGCATATTGATCTGACTCGATTTAAGCTCCTGCGGATACAATGTCGAAAGCATGCCGTCTTTGATTTTCCAAACAAATAATCCTTCGTAATTACCAATAAAGAGTTCACCGCTGTTTGTACTAACCATAGAGGTTGCACTGGTAATAACCTTTGATACAAGATGCAACTGCTGTGTTTTTTTATCGAAAGCATATAATCCGCTTCCCTCTATAAAAACCCATACCCCGCCTGCCGCATCAATATGTGTGGCGGATACATGGTAGTATAAGCTGGATAGGTTCGATTTATAATCTTTAAAAGCGATTTGCATGGCATATGCTTCTTTATGACTTTTGTAAAATAGCCCCCAGCCGTTTGTGCCTATATAAATATTATTGTCACTATCGATTTGAATGGATTTTGTGTCAGCGTTGAGATGATATAACCGTTTCGATTTTTGGTCTCTATAATTTAAACGGGAGAAGGTATCAAAATTTCGGTCGTAGGTTCCAATCCCTTGACCGGTTCCTATCCACAATTTTTTATTGTGGTCTTCTGCTATACAATAGATATAATTATGCGGAATGCTATTTTCGTTATTTAGCTGGTTTCTATAGGTTTTTATATCGTAACCGTCGAATCTGTTAAGCCCGTCGAAGGTACCGAACCACATAAAGCCCTGACTATCCTGAAATATGGATTTCACCGAACTATTGGATAAACCTCTATTCATCTCCTTGGGAAATTGTGCTAGGCTCAGCATACTTGAGTGAACAAGGATGAGAACGAATACCAGGATTAAGGCCTGACGAGAATATGGGAGTCTGTTGAAACTAGGCATGTTAGCAGTTTTGTTCGTATGGTATTTCCGATATCAGGTAAAATTATCGATTTATCCTTATCATAGGTTATTATCTTGAAAACGACTATTTGCAATTGAAAACAGTCAAATTGAAGATTGTATGGCTAAAGATACGATTGTTTTTTAAAATAAGTGTATATTGTACGTTTATATAAAAGGGCCTGTATTACAGCTAACATTGTTGCTTTATAAAGCAAAAAAAATCGAGAAGAAAGTAATGAGTGTATCCATTAAATAGTGTACAAACCAATTTAAAGTAGCTTTTGTGCTCGTTTATCAAAAAATACTATACATCTAAATATATGCGGATCAATTTAATCTTATGTCTATTGTTTGTAGGACATTTTTCATTTGGACAGCAACTGAACAAAGAAACCGTACTTGCTCAGCTAAGTAAGGCAAATCAATACTGGCAGTCTCATCATAAGCCCGAGGTTTGGGCTTTTTGGGATCAGGCAGCTTATCATACCGGAAATATGGAATTCTATAAGATTTCAAAATCAGCGGGCGACTTAAAATATGCTGAGGATTGGGCCAGATACAATGATTGGAAAGGTGCCAAGTCTACCAATACGCAACTTTGGAAATACAACTATGGGGAAACAGACGAACACGTTCTTTTTGGTGACTGGCAAATTTGTTTTCAAACCTATATCGATCTCTATCATTTATCGCCAAGCCCTGAAAAGATTGCACGTGCTCAGGAAGTGATGGAATATCAGATCCACTCCAATAAACAGGACTATTGGTGGTGGGCCGATGGTTTGTATATGGTGATGCCCGTGATGGCTAAAATGTACAAATTGACAGGCAATTCACTTTATCTGGATAAGATGTATGCTTATTTACAATATGCCGATAGTATCATGTTTGATCGGGAAGAGAAATTGTATTACCGCGATGCAAAATATGTCTTCCCCAAACACCAGAGTTTACATGGCAAAAAGGATTTTTGGGCTCGTGGCGATGGCTGGGTGTTCGCTGCATTTGCAAAGGTTCTTCAAGATCTACCTCAGGAGGATAAACATTATACCTACTATCAGGAGCGCTTTAAGGATATGGCGGCCGCTATCATTAATTGCCAACAGCAGGAGGGATTCTGGACTCGAAGCATGTTAGATCCCGAGCATGCTCCCGGCAGGGAAACAAGCGGAACGGCTTTTTTTACTTATGGGTTGCTCTGGGGAATAAATAATGGCTTGCTAAGCGATTTTAAATTTAAAGATGCTGCGGTTAAAGGCTGGAAATATCTTAGTGAGATCGCTTTACAACCCGATGGCAGAATTGGGTATGTACAACCTATTGGTGAAAAAGCTATCCCCGGACAGGTGGTGGATACCAACTCTACAGCTCCTTTTGGTGTAGGTGCGTTTTTATTAGCCGGCTCGGAAATGTATCGTTATTTAGCTCAAAAATAGATTGGATTTGAAAATGAAAAATAAGATTTTATTGTTCTTTGTTATTCTTCTGATAGGCCATACTGTCTTTGGACAGGGCGTGAAGAAGAAACCTGCATCAACAAAAGAGACGGATAGAGCTTTTTGGCTTAAAGAAATGGATCATATGCTGCGTCCCGTTCTCCGCAGTCTGGCCCATGATAGCCTGCGGTTAACTATGCCACAAATGACTTCTATACACGTGGATAATAAGGAACAGCGCATCAAAGTACAATATGTTGAAGTCTTGGGAAGGGTATTGTCAGGCATAGCACCCTGGCTTTCCTTGGATGGCGGTTCGGCTGAAGAGATAAAGTTACGCGATCAATATAGAGCATGGACTGTTCAAGCACTTAAAAATGCTTTGGACAGCAATGCGCGTGATTTTATGCGTTTTGATCTCGGTGGCCAACAGCTTGTTGATGCCTCGTTTATCGCTTTGGGATTTATGCGTAGTCCTTGGTTGTGGGATCATATCGACAATCAGACAAAAAAGAATTTGGTAGCATCTATAAAAATTACGCGCCAATTTCGGCCGGCTTATTCAAATTGGTTACTCTTTTCAGCAATGAATGAAGTTTTTTTAGCGAAATATTCGGATGATTGGGATGTGATGCGCGTTGATTATGCGCTGCAGCAATTGGAACAGTGGTATGTTGGAGATGGAATGTATATGGATGGTCCGCATTATGCGTTTGATTACTATAATAGTTATGTTATCCATCCCTTCTTGGCCGGAATTATGGATTTCATACAGTTGAAAACTAAAAACTATGATGGGATGTTTGCAAAAATCAAGCTCCGAAATGAGCGCTATGCCATTATTCAGGAGCGGTTGATCAATGCCGACGGTAGTTTTCCTCCGACAGGAAGGTCCGTAATCTATCGCGCGGCAGCTTTCCATCATCTTGCAGATATGGCGTTCAAGAGACGACTCCCTGGGGAACTTAGCGAAGGACAGGTGAAGGCTGCCCTGTTTGCGGTATTGAAAAAATCGACCGAAAACCCAAATACGTATGAAAATGGCTGGTTGACGCTGGGTATGTATGGTAATCAGCCGGGCTTGGGTGATCCATACAATAATCAGGGGAGCCCCTATTTATGTTCAGTAATTTTTTTGCCTTTGGGATTACCCGACAGAGATTCTTTTTGGACAAGTGAAGCGAGCGACTGGAGTGCACGGCGTATCTGGTCAGGACAGGACTGGCATAAAGATCAGGGTAAAGCCATTCAATAACCCCAAATTCCGGGAATAAGTCTCCTTTCAAAAGGATCTGGTGGGCTCAACAAGTGTATAAAAAATTCAATGAAACAATATCTAAATCAACTAGTAAGAGTGGGGATGCTCACTTGCGCGTGTCTCTTGTTTATTTACAATGCACAAGGGCAGAAAATTAAGAATACGCTTGTCGGAAATGGCTGGGCAAAGAACACAGTCAACACAACCGTATTTCGTAAAAATTCATTAACCAGCAATGGTAAATACCAATATATCGCTTATTATGATGAAGCTGGATATGTAGTTTTAGGCCAGCGATTACTTTCTGGCAAGGTATGGAAGTTGCGACGTACCGGCTATACCGGGCATGTGAAGGATGCTCATAATGTGATTAGTATTATGGTGGATAAGGCTGGATATCTCCACGTTTGTTGGGATCAGCATGACAGCAAGTTGAGATACGCACGTACCCTTCACCCCAATAGTCTTGTGCTGGGTTATGAGCAAGCCATGCTAGGAAAAAATGAATCAAAGGTAACCTACCCCGAATTCTTAAAGTTACCCAGTGGCGAGTTATTGTTTTTATATCGTGACGGCGGATCCGGCCACGGTAATCTTGTGGTCAATAAGTACGATAGTAAGCAGCAAAAATGGGAGCGGATGCATAGCAATCTGATTGATGGCGAGGAACAGAGAAATGCCTATTGGCAAAGTTATGTGGATCGTCGGGGGACGATACATCTTTCTTGGGTCTGGCGGGAGAGTCCCAACGTGGAAAGCAATCATGATATGGCTTATGCATGTTCAAAAGATGGCGGATTAACCTGGCAAAAGAGTAATGGAATGCGGTACGATTTGCCCATGAGAGAATCTACGGTCGAGTATGCGGCCCATATACCCCAGCAGCACGAATTGATTAATCAAACCTCTATCGCTGCGGATGAAAAAGGGAATCCTTTTATCGCTAGTTACTGGCGTGATGCAGGAACACAGATCCCGCAATATAAGGTAATCTATTTACAAGAGGGGGAATGGAAGATCCGGTCTTTTGATTTTAGAAAAACACCTTTTAGTTTGAGTGGTGGTGGAACAAAGGATATTCCAATCGCCAGGCCCCAGGTGTTGGTTCGCGGAAAAGATAATAAAATAATGTTGACGCTGGTCTTTCGGGATCAAGAGCGCGGTTACCGACCTTCGATACTGAGGTTGAATGGCATGCATCAAGAGGCAAATGACATTGTTGATCTTTGTGAGCAGTCGGTAGGGGCTTGGGAACCTACATATGATACCCAGTTGTGGCAAAAGAAACGTAAAGTTGCTTTATTTTTGCAGTCTACAGTGCAAAAGGATGCTGAGGGACTCGCTGATGCTCCCGCGACAGCAATACGGGTAGTAGAATGGCGTGATTGAGAAAGAGATTGCTGTGTTTTTTTTATATTAGAGAATACTATTAATACCCTAGCGCTAAAATATTAAAAAATCATAAAAAGTAAACCGTACGTTATGAAACATTCAACCGTATTTGTCTTGTTATTTCTAATCTTTACACATGTGTTTGGACAAAAAAGTAAAACAGTCCTATATGTAATCGGAAATATTCACGATAGTGTTCCAAATTATAATGCTCAAATTTTGGTTGGAATTCTTAACCATATTAAGCCTGATATTATTCTTCATGAAGTAGACCGTGAAGGGATGAAGGAATATGAAACTGCTCAGTATAGCCCCGAGGGAAATGAAATAAAAGCAAGCAATCTTTATTTGATGAAGAATCCACAAACCCTGAGATTTCCATTTGATTTTGAAGGAAGAAACAAATACCGTAAAGAAAAAGGCATGGTACCTACTGATAACTTAACCGTTAAATTGATCGACAGTTTGTACCGTGCTCAAAAATTGACCGGCGGGCAAGCCAATATTTACCAAGAATTTCAACGTATCACGGGAGATTTAATAAAAATTGCCACGTTATCTCCCGAAAATTTCAATAATCATACTACGGATAGCATTGCTGAAAAAAGACAATATTATCAATATCAAGAATTACTGAAAATTACAGATGCAAGGTCTGAGTTTTCAGAAAGGTTTGTCACAAAACCCGATGGAGACAAGATCAGTTATAAAGATGGATTCAGATTAATGTCAGACTTCTGGGATTTAAGAAATCAAACAATGGCATCCAACATCTATGAGATAGCTCGAATATATCCAGGTAAAAAGATTGTCGTCTTAACAGGTTTTCTACACCGCTATTATTTGATAAGAGCGCTAAATAAGCTCAATAAAAACGAATTTGTACGCAAGGAATTTTATCAATAACAATCATAATTACGCGAAAGTATAGTGGATACAAATTCTTACTCCACTTTTAAACTGTCGACCGGATTAGCTTTTGCAGCGGCTATTGCTCTGGTACATAGGGTTAGAATGGCAATTACCAGTGCGATGATCCCGGCACCTACAAGTATCCACCAGCTGACCGAAATGCGATAAGCGAACTCTTGCAGCCACTGATTCATCAATAACCATCCGATCGGCAGTGCAATTAACAGGGCTATACCGACCAGTTTAACCATATCAGAGCACAGTAGATAAACCAGGTTGCTGAGTGTTGCACCTAATGTTTTGCGTATACCGATTTCTTTTATTCGCAATTGGATAGCGAATGTGATTACACCAAATAGCCCTAAACAGGCAATAACGATAGACAATAAGGCAAAAATTAAGAGAATTTGACCCTGTTTTATTTCCGAATTGTATTGCTGTTCAAAGGTTTTATCTAAAAATGTGTATTCTAAAGGATAATCGGGGACATATTTACTGTAAACTTTGTTTATATGCGAAATTGTATGGTCTACATTTGTCGATTTCATGCGAATATAAATATTATCCATTTCCATTTTATTAGCTGGAAGTTCTAGGATAAGAGGCTCTATTTTGTGCTGAAGCGAATAAATATGAAAGTCGCTGACGACCCCGATAACAGATTTCAGGATAGATTTTCCAGTTGTGTCTCTTCCAAATTCGATCCTTTTGCCTATCGCGTTTGTCCAGCCTTGTTTTTTTGCAAATGCTGCGTTTATAATGACAGAGGCGCTATCTGTTGGCATGGTACTGTCGAAATTTCTTCCCTTAACCAGTTGAATATGCATTGCTGGGATAAAATTAGGGTCAATTTTTAAGGTATTGGCGAGTGTAAAGTTGGGATCAATTTTTCCATTATTTTCAACATTGAAAGTTCCCACGCCAATGTCGTTTTTCCCAATTGGATTGCTGGCGAACGCTACTTCTGTGATATGGCTATCTTCAAGTAAGCTATTTCTGAACTCGTCGCCTTTATTGCGAGTGGATTCATTGTCCAGATGGAAAACCATGACCTGATTTTTGTCGAAACCCAGGTTTTTTGTAGTCATAAAATTCAATTGTAGAAAAATCACCATGGTGGATACAATAAGCAATACTGCGATTACAAATTGAAAAACCACAAGTGATTTTCTCAGTAGATGTTGGAAGCCATGTGTTCCGATCTGATTTTTTAGCGAAGGAATAGTCTTTAGTCCTGCAAGTATTAAAGCTGGATAAATACCGGTAGTGAATACTAAAAATACGATAAATGGAAGTACAAACAGTAAGGTTTTCCCTATTCCAAAATGCCATAAATCCAATTGCTTACCGATCATTTGGTTTAGCCATGGAAGAAAAGTTGAGGCCAGCAATATGCTTAACAATGCTGCACAAAAGATGATTAAAGACGTTTCAACAAGAAACTGCTTGGTTAGATTTAAAGTGCTGGATCCGATTACTTTCCGGACGGCAATTTCTCTCATCCTTATTGAAGCCTGCGCCGTCGTGATATTAATATAATTTACGATCGCAATTAAGAGTACTAATGCACCGACAATGGAAAAGATGTAAACATATTTGATATTGCTATTATTGCCGAGCTCATAACTTAGATTAGAATGCAGATGGATATCCGTAATTGGTTGTAATTCGATTTTATAATCAAAATCGAGATTCCGTCCATGAATATATTTTTTTACGATGTAAGGAAGTTTTTTTTGAAGTTGGGGCAAGTATGACTGATCTTTTAATAGTACGTAAGTATAAAGGTAAAGTCGATTCCAATCAGGATTAAAGTCTTTTGAAAAGGAACGGATAGCTCTGAAGCTGAAATGTGTATTTTGAGGTACATTTTGTATAACAGCCGTGACAAGGCTGGGTTCAGATTTATTGAAATAAAGCGTTTTATTGACTGCTGTTTCTACGGATCCAAACAATTGTACGGCTAAGTCTTCTGTCAGTACAATAGATTGGGGATTAGCCAATGCCCTTGCAGGATTGCCAGCAAGAAAATTATAGTCAAATAGATTGAAGAAATTCTTGTCTGCGAGGAAGATTTCGTTGACTTTTGTTTGTTGATTATCAATGGTAATTATGCCTCCGCCCTCGATATCGAATCGGGTGGCTTCTTTTACGCCGGGAAATTCATCTTTAATAACATTTGCAAGGGGACCTGCAGTTCCTGTTATATCAAAGGAACCGCCATCCCATTTTCCGTGAGAAACAACGCGATATATACGGTCTGCCTGCGTAAAATAACGATCATAACTCAATTCATCATTCACAAATAAGAGGATAATCCAACATGCGGCTAGGCCCAACGATAATCCTAGTATATTGATTAAGGAGAAGATTTTGTTTCTGAACAATTTCCGCCAACCGACTTTTAAGTAATTATACATGATTTCCTAATTTTAATCTTAAAAATTCATTGCATTTCATGTCATTTTTATCTCATGCAACATGCTTGAGATCAATTGGTTTTAAACGCATCAATAGTTTTGCCTAAACTTTAAGTTTTTGATGTTCAGTGTTTTGTTTGTTTTTGTAACCGTATTAAATTGTTCGATTGTGAACAATACTGTTCGCTTGCGAACGGAGAATGGAAAATTAGATTACTTCTAGAAGATACGCTGAAATACATATTATAGGTCAAGAAAATAACGAAATAATTTCTACAATTGACCAAATGTTTTTACAGTTTTTTTTAGTTTTGATAAATTATTAATCGTTAGTTTATGTGTAAAATTATCTTTTTTATTGTATGTTTTTCTGTATTCAATATCTGTCGTGCCCAAAACAAGGAAGTAACCAAATTAGTCGATCAATTCATCGATACACTAGAGGCTCATTCTTTTATGCGTAGTAGAGTCGATTTCGATAAAATGCGTCAAGAAACAAAGTTGAACGTCAGGAATATTAATTCGACTGATTCATTAATGCCAACTTTTAAAAAGATAGTTGCAGGTTTAAATGATCATCATTCGAGTGTACATAGAGTTAAAGGTACCACAGATGAATTGGCGTTAATTAAAAAGTATGCTTCCACAACCTACGCACAACTAGGGATGCCTGGGCCAAATTTTCAGCATCGATTGATCGAAGATAAATATGCATACATTAACGTTCCTGGTGTTGATCTGGAACATCGCATGTATATTGACACTTTACAAAAGCAGTTGCTTGAACTAGATGGAAAACAACCTAAGGCTTGGATTATTGATTTAACGGAGAATGAAGGTGGTAGTTGTGCTCCGATGATCATTCCCTTTCATGCTCTCATAGATACCACACAAACCTTTTGTTATTTTGATGGAACATTGGACAAAGACGGAAAGGAGGTTTTGGTAGATAAATTTCAGATTCCCCAAAATGGTTTATATATAGACAATGATGTGGAAGCAAAGTATTTTAAATTTGATACTGTTCAAGTCTTACCGCTTGTAAATAATAAGATACCAGTAATTATTTTGATTTCGGGAATAACGGGAAGCTCAGGAGAGATTGCTGCATGTCATTTTTTAGGACAAAAGAATGTGACCGTCATCGGAACAAAGTCAGCTGGTTTAACATCAGGTAATGAACTTTATTATGTAGATAAAGGATATTCCATTAATTTAATGACTGCCTTGTTGCACAATAGAAAAGGAAAATCGTATGATGTTGGAGAACGAATAAATCCAGATATAACGATTACGTATCCGGAGAATATTCAAAGCCGTAAAGAACAACATCAATATATATTAGAAAATAAATCAATATTTATCAATAAGGCACTTGAGTTTTTAACCTCTGGAGGTATTTAACTTCTATTAGAACATTTTTTCGGTTTTTCGCTATCAGCTTATTGTTTTAATCTTCAATACGCATTTGTTGGATCAATTTGAGAGCTTGTTCTTTCCAGTCTCCGATAAAGGGCTCAAGATCTGAATAACAGTTTTCATAAGTATAAGACCATTCTTTATTTTGGTCATCTGGTAAATAAATTGAGAGATAGCTTTGCTCATCGTTCTCAGTTTTAAATGCATAAACTAAATACTTTTTATTATTCTCGGTCAATTGTCCCAGATAATCAATTTGTTGCGACTGCATATCCCATTCGGATTCCATGTAATCGTTTACAACAATTTTTCCAATTTCAATTTGCTCCTTATACCTGGGGGCTATCAAATCTTCGCGTTTTTTCTCTTTAAGCCCCCTCATCAATACTCCTCTTTGCGATATATTAACATTGATGCTATCCATTAATTTTTGATTCAATGGCAGACCGAGAACCAAAAATTCAGTTGCGGTGGAGGCTCGCAGATAACCTATTTGTGTATTAGCGAGCAACTGATGTTGATATTTTAGTAGTGAATCTTTTTGATCATATAAACCCAGTATTTTCACATAATCGCTTATCCAATAAGGATCGAAACTATCCTCTGATTCCTGTTCGGAAGCAAATTTGGACAGGTCTTTGGCTAGATATTTCATTACATTCGGCAGATAAACCTTTACCATTTCACGGCTATTGCGCACAGTGCTGTCCTTAGCGATTTCTAAACAAATATTTAATAGTGTAGGTCTGTAATTATCGATAGCAAATAATGGAATGACCTGTTCTAAATTCTCAGCTACGTATTTATGGGAAGTGCGTAAAGGCTGTAGTAATTGCCATACTTGGTAATCAACATCGGGTCGATGATGATTTAATGCCTGGAGATACCATTCAAGCTGTGTTGAATCTATTTCATAGATGGTCGGGAAGATTGCGATTTTGATCAGGTCTGGTGTTGTCGGATCCTTAAGTATATTTTTTAAAAGAGGTATGCTCCGTTCATCATGATTCTTTACCAAACTATAGATCAGGTTTCTTCGAAGCCCACTGTTCTGCTCGTCATCGACCTGTTTTCGGACCAATGTTTTATAAATTAGTGCTAGGTCATTTTTATCAAATTTGTAACTGAGCTCTAATGTGTTTTTTGCGTTTTGGCTAACGAGAGAATCAGCGCTATAGATATCTTCAAAAAGAGTTGCTGCTTTTGAGCTATATACGTCAAAGTTCGCTGTAGTACCTGTATAACGGACGGATTTGATAATCCTGTTTATATCTATTTTTTCAACTGTTTCTTGTGTGCCGATAGCATCAAATCCATAGGATATATTGCCTCTGATCCAGATCGCTTTTTTATGATAGTTAGCTGTTAATGAATCGCTACTTGTGTAGATTGCAGCGGTTATATTGTCGGATCGTAGTGTGTCGTAATGGACCATTTTCTCAGATTTCTTTTTTGCAGTAGCCTGTATTTCGGCATATAAACTGTCGGTTTTTTCCAGCCGATAATATTTAGGCAGTTTAGTGATTTCCAAGAGAAAGGATGTGCTTGAATTGCTGTCGGCTGCGGCATAAATATGAGATTCGCTATCAAGTTGCTCAGCTACATCCTCATTTTTTATCTTTATCAACGATGTAGCAGGAAGTTTTAGCTTCATACTGTTTACGGTGAAATCTTTCCAGTCGGCTTCCTTAAAAGGAACCATACGGAAGGAATTAAAAAAAGCGCTATCCATTTCTTTATTATTCTTATCTAGGTTTTCCTGAAGTACCTGATAAATTCGGTTCCCGCGGACCCATGTTTCTGCGAATAGGTTTGATTTGTTCAATTGGGCTTTTATTGCCATGCCCGTTATATTCTCCTTCTCCCTTGGCTCAACAGAGGTAACGGTAAGCGCTGGATTTTTTTAAGGCTGTTTTTGAGCGTTTTCAGCATCAAGGATCTGTCAGTCATGATATAGCCAATCGGATAATCGTGATACTGAACCATATAATTTATTTTTCGATCCCTATCCATTGAAAAATAATTATGTATGCCATATTGGAGCTGTTTATCTCCAAGCTGCTCTGAACCTGTCTGGTAAAGGTATTGAATTTGCGTCGGCATTTTTATTGCAAAAGCACCAATGTCATTGACAGATTCATCTATTTCAGCGGGGCGGTCGAGAGGAAGGATTGTGAAGCCATTTAAAAAGCGGTCCGACAAATACCTGTCTAATGGACTTTTGCTGGTAAAGGCCGATAAGCTATATAATGTATTGTTCTTTAGCCAGAATTCCCATTTAACCTCCATGCCATTATTTGCGGTCATCAACTGCATACCTTGGGCACCATCTTTTTCAAGAAATTGCTGAGATACAATAGGGAACTTGCTTTTGGCAGTTTTTCTTTCGTATTCTTGTTTTAAAATTTCTTTCGCAGTAAGTCCATTCAGATCACCAACAAATTGAGCCGACACCATCAGTTCTGTTTCTGTGCTCAGATCACCATAGATGATGTTTGTTGCACCCAATGTATTTATCCTGTAGATATAACTTTTTGGTAATTGGACAGTATATCCAAAGATAGAGTCCTTTTGGGGCATCCATTCCATCGTACTGAAGTCTATTTTATATTTAGAAGCCAGATCTGTTTTTTTTGTCTTAACGGGGCGGAGCTTATAGCCTTCATTTTGTAAAAGGTGGATGAGTCCTAGGTCACCTGCAAGATGAGCGGCCCCCACGACCGCGCAGAGCGTACCTTTATCGAGCTGCAAAATTATATTTTTTAGCATCGTGTTATTCCTTCTTTGCATTTCTTCAAGATCAATATGGGGTGAAATCGCGTTCCAAACACCAGCCAGGTCTCCAGAGCTATACAGTTGCATCATATCCTCCAGATACTTATAGTATTTTGTACTATCACTTTTGTTCGCGAGATGAACCAATTCGTTACTACCATCAACATCCAGTTGATTTTCTATTGGCTCGAGGCCAACAATATATTTTCGTTGCGATTTGGCTAGGCCATAGAGATAAGCATCCAGTACGGCGGTAATATCGTCCGGTTTATCGTTGCTGGGATTCATGAGATATTTAACAATAAGCGGAGAAGCCATTTGTTGGGAATCCGGCATCACACCATACTCCTTTTGATAGCGTTTTACAAACTCTTTTTTTTGTACTTCGGTAAGCGCTATCTTTTTAAGTGTTGATTTTTTGCTGTATCGAAAATCCCATATCTGTTTATACAGCGTATGGGGTGTACTTCCAAAGCCAGTGCATCTGTATTAGCAATAGCCACAAATATAGAATCATTGCTATTGATCAGACGCCGGTCTTTTAAATGTACAGAGCCTAACAGGTAAGAAGGTTTAGTTAGCCCCTTTCCGGTAATCTCCCATAAAAAGCTTGTGTATTTTGTTTCTTGAGCATTAGCGTTGCTTATAAACGAAGTGAGACAGGAAAAAATAAACACCCATAAAAGGAGTTGCGTGTATTTTGTGGCGCTGACAGATTTATACATTTGGTTGATAGATCAATATTATGGTTCTAAGAAATGAAGCTAAAGCTATTTACTTGGTAGCATATCTTACTATGGCTGAAAATTGAATTGATCATATAAGATTCAAAATCAAAATAATCTATTAAAAATAAATAAATTTCAGTAGATGCGCAACAGAACCTCCTTTAAAATCTTTTGTTCACAATTGTTGAATCCTGGTTTTCAGTTTTAATTAAATGAGCGTAATTCAGGAAGTATAATTCATCTTTTAGCCAGCATTTAATAGGGTGTACGCATGTGAACAATATCGCTATAAACTGTTCGCATCCGTACAGCTACTTTTTCTGAAAAAGATATGGAATATGCTTTAAGAGGCTATAGAAGCCGTTATTGAACGCACAGGACAACTGGTATAGTATTTGGCACGAAGCTAATAAAATTGATCTTATGTTCTTTATGCATTTTGAAGTTCACCTTTTCATTTCAGTCATTCACCGAGTTTTACCCGTTGTTGATCTAAAGTCTGTGAGCAAGAAGCATCTAGAGCAGTAATTTTGAATCAACAAATAAGAACAAAAAACATCATGAGCATCGATGGAAATGCTCATGATAGCTTCATCACAATTGAAGAACAAATTATTTAGATGAAAAACTTACACGATAAAATAAAGATATTATGAAAAAGCTAGTAAAAACAGTCGTAGCAGCAGCCTTAATCGCAATTTCAACATGTGCAATGGCAGCTGAAGGTCCCGGATCAAAATCAGCAAAAACAAACGTTAACCTATCAACAGCAGACTTTGCTTTAGAGCACTATGTTGCTGTAATGACTGAAGGTGAATCGGCTGGTGTAGAACAATTGTTTGCTGAGGATTTTAATCAAAAGGTCCAAACGGCAAACCTGAAGTCAAATAGCCGTAGTGAAGTGGTTAAGTCCTTGAAAAAACAAAAAGGCGAGAAGCTAAACTGTACAGTGAATACAGACGTTCTTGAAGAATCAGCAGATTATATGGTGGCCAGGGTTACCTTGAAATTTGAGGATTTCACCAAGACCGATCTAGTGACTTTTGTCCGTGAAGGAAATGACTGGAAAGTGTCCAAATCGATCAATTCGTATAAATAGGAGTCATTTTAATTCAATATATAAGTTGTAGGGCCACATCAGGAGATGTGGCTTTTTTTATTTTATTGCGGACATTTCGTTTTTCTAACTCTAACTTACGAAACGTGGGCTAACATTCAGCATCGTTATACGTGAATTTGCTAATCATCATTTGCTTCTTTCGGGACAAATGCTCACTTATGGCAGGAACCAAGTTATCTTATAGATACGTATCCCTTTGCTGTTTCTTTGCTTTTTTACCAATGAAACACCAATGAAACACCGAAGAAACACCAAAGAAATAGCAGACGAAGCCCAAGCCAATCCCAAAGAAGACCCGAACAAAGAGCAAAGAAATACCAAAGAAAGACCAAGTAAGAAGCAACGAATATGTGCATATGATTTGCCTTGGGAGCTCAGTATTCGTTGATAGATCAATACAAGCATTTGCACCGTATTGTTCGGTCTTTTTTGTTTGAACCGAAATGATCTATTAGTTTTTATAATCCACAGGTAATTCATACCCTCTTTGGTTCCTTAAAAGACTTAGCGGTGGTAATCCAATTTCTTTTCTTCGTGCATCTACCTCATCAATGTTCTCAATCGGCGTAACAATTCTTTTGTTTTGTTTACCCATTTCCCAATACGATCCATAAATCTGTTTTTGACGGATTATGGCTCGGTGTCTATCGATAACTAAGGCCATGTTAAAAGGTGGATACTTGAGGTCTAATACCGCTTTTTTCATTAGTGGCGTCAAAATTTCAATATTTTTGGCATCCTCAATCCCATTATTCAAAGTATGTAATAATAATATAAAGATAGCGTTTACGCCATCCATGCCAACAGTTTCAAGATTCGGGAAACCTGTTCTCGAAATAATTTCCTTGATTACCCTCATATTAGCCGTGTCACTAGCAAAAATAAGAGAATCGGCTTTTTTGTATTCAATAACTCCCAATAAGGAACGCAATGCCTGATCCTTTTCCAACATATTGAGTAAAGTTGTACGGTCCTCCAAATGAGCTATTTTGCTTAGATGTTTTTGACGAAGAGAATCGTAGGTTTTTCTCCAATTGGTATGCTGTTTTAAAAAACTATTCACATTACTGTCAACCTCTAGCATTCCTAAAGAAGCACCGTTTAAAATAGATTGCTTTAAATATTTTTCTACTGTTTTATTGTCTTTTACTTTTAGTGATAATTTTACCAATTCTATATCAATAAACGGATCTATATCACTAATCTTGACCATTTTTCGATATAACAAATAAGCTTCAGGTGTCTTCTTTTCAAAAATTAAACTATCTGCGGTATTCTTTAAATAAAAATAGGAACTGCTTTTTTGAGCTTTCACATGACAGGAAATAAAAATTAAGAAGAAGATAAAAAATGGCTTAAGCATATGTTATATTTATATACCTAAATATAATATATTGTCATTAATAATAAGAATGTGTTTTTTATTCATCTGGTTGGAAAAGATAAAATGTATTGAAAAATAACGATCCTATTAAAAATTCTCTTTTTTAACTAAATCTTGATCAATAGTGGTGTATCAGATTATTGTTATTTTTATTTATTATTGCTATCCGTCACATTGAAAAGCTATGCTCAAGAAGCATTTGAAGGGAAAATTATTTATCAAAATAGCTTTCAAAGTAAGAATTCAAGCGTCACTATTGAACAAATGAAGATTCTTCTAGGTGATAAGCAAGAATATTTTATTAAATCGGGGAATTATAAATCGTGCACAAATGGTGTCGGTATAACAATGCAGTTATATATTGGTGAAACCAATAGACATTACAATAAGACGAGCAGATCCGACACACTTTATTGGTTTGATGCCGATGTGAAATCAGATGCAGATATAAGTTATGAGCTCGTTAAGAATAAAGAGAAGATATTGGGGGAAGATTGTGATGCCTTGATTTTAAAGACGCAAGGTGGGCAGACAACCTATTTCTACACATCAAAGTACCCTGTTGATTTTACGAAGTATCAGATGCATAGTTATGGAAACTGGAACTACTATTTATCAAAAGCCAAGTCTGTTCCATTGAAAATTGTGGTCGATAATGAGCAATTCAAAATGGAATCGGTAGCTCAAAAGATAGAAGCGAGGGAACTTCCTGACGATTTTTTTGCAATATCAGTCGATACACCGATAAAGAAAACGAAATAAATCAACTTGGTCAGCAGACAGTAATCATTAATCTTTTGCTAGGCTTTTTATGCGGTGTGCGTATGCGAACAATCTATTTTGAAACTGTTCGTATGCGCACATTTTCTTTTTCGTAAAGAATCTTGAAAATGCCTTTAGATGTGCTAAGAGGCACAAATGTTCTTATTGTAGCCACTGGTATAGTATTTGGCATGCAGCAGCTAAGATGGTTGTTATATTCACCTTTACATTTCCGCCATTCACCGATATTCAAATATCGTTGGTCTAAAGTCCATAGGCCAGAGATATATTGAACTTTAGTTTTGGATCAACAAGTAAGGTATATAGACTAACAATAGAACAAAAAGATAGTATGAAAGCATTCGTAAAAACATTCACGGCAGCAGCTTTAATCTGCTTATCGTCAGTTGCCATGGCAGCTGAAAAACCAGCATCAAAACCAGAAAAAATTAGCATTAATCTTTCCACAGCAGACTTCGCTTTGCAGCATTATGTTGCTGTAACGACGGCTGGAGAATCTGTGGGTTTAGATCAATTATTTGCGGAAGATTTCAGCCAAAGGATCCAGGCTTCCAATATACAGACCTCCTACGGACGCCAGGCTTTGATTAAATCTTTAAAAAAACAGCAGGGAGAAATTCTGAACTGTAAAACGCATATCAAGATTGTCGAAAAATCCACAGATTATATGATTGCAAAAATTGTATTGAAATTTGACAGCTTTAGCATGACTGACCTAGTGACTTTAGTTTATGAGAATGGCAGTTGGCAGGTATCCAAGTCAGTCCATTCCTATCAGTAAGAACCACTCTTTTATTTTTTCTTCTTGGCTCCATTATTGTATAAATTCAGTTGCCGATAGAGCAATGGAATAGCGTGTTTTGTTCTAAATCGTTGAAACGAAGCAACTATGAGGTGTAAATTACCGAATGTGCTTGAAATTCTTTAGTTTTGAATACACTAGTTAGGGATAACCCTATGTCTCCTCGGCAAAGGAACGTTTGGAACAATTCAGAAATACGGACGAACAATGATATTGAAAGAAAGAATCGGTCACAATTACCTGAAATACCTGTTTACTGGTACGCTTTCGGCTTTGCTGGTTACAGGTTATGCGCAGGAAGTGGGGAAACAACAGAAAGAAAAGAAAGAGAAACAACAGCAACATAGTGTGCAAAGTGGCGGCGGGGAGGTTCAAACCATGGATTCCATTGATGTCGTACGCGATTACCGGCCTATGCTGGCCGATGCGGTCAAGGTGCGCCGCAGTCCGGATATGACGCATATCAACCGCGATGCTATCGAGACGGAGCTACGCCAGATTGCCACAGCCACCTATTTAGCACAGCAAAAATATAAACAGGCCTATTATCACGAATTGATGAAACGGCACCCAGACGCTTCGCAAAGTAATATCGATAATTATCGTATCAGCTATCTGGCTTACGGCGCTGGCGAATATAAAAGAGCGAGCGGTATGCTGGAGGCCATAAAACCTTCGGATGCCTTTTATCAGGGGGCGATCATGACATTGGGCCATATCGCTCTGGAGACTGGCGACAAGCAAGCTGCACGAAATGCTTTTGTCAAAGTGACAAAACTGGATTTAGACCAGCAAGTGAAAGCCGATGCGCTATTTAACTATGCTAAAATCTTGTTTGCAATGGACTCCACCCAAGCGGCACAAAAAGTCCTCGAGAAATATATCGCCCAAGAAGTGCAACCTGTCGATCCGGGTTCAAAAAGAAAGGAAAGTGCCGAAACACTATCCGCTGAAATCCTACGTGGGACCACCAACTTCCATGCTGGTGTTAGTATGCTGGAATCGTTAAAAGAGCGCGGTCGGGAAGTCAATGCGATCTATCAAAAGGTCACCTATTACCGCGGACTTGAGTTTTATAACGAGCGTGCTTTCGAAAATAGCATATCCATGTTTATGCGATCTGAAAAGTTTCCGGTCAATGCTGAAATGGCCGCTCTTGCGACCTATTGGAAAGCAGAGGCCATGTATGAAGTGCGCAAATTTGGTGAAGCCGTAGAAAACTTCTCCCAGTTTCTGAGCCTGCCCGTCGCTCGGAATAGCGACCTGTATAATTATGCAAATTATGGGCTGGCCTATGCGGCCTACCGAAACAACCGTTTTGAGTTGGCAGCCAATTATTTTGAACGCTTTCTGACTGCTGGAGGAAATGCGGTGGATCAAAATATACGCTATGATGTCATTGCACGTCTGGGCGATTCCTACCTGTGTCTGCGCGACTACAGCCGGGCCAACAAATACTACGATCAGCTGATCAACAGCAAAGCGCCCAATCAGGATTATGCCTTATTCCAGCGCGGTGTTTTATTTGGTCTGCAAGGCGACAATGAAACCAAGCTCAGTACGCTGCGGTCGGTGTTGAAACAATTTCCATCTTCGAACTATGCAGATGATGCGGCCTTTGAAATTCCCTATACTTATTTCACGATGGGTGATTATAGCCGTGCGATCGAAGGGTTACAGGCAATGGTCGAAAAGTACCCTCGTAGTAGTTATATTCCCCGCGCCTTAATGACCATAGGACTCGTGCAGTACAACAATGATGAGCCCGAAGCGGCGAAAGCGACTTTCCAGAAGGTGGTGGAGAAATATACCCGAACTGCTGAAGCCGAGCAGGCCATGCGTTTCATTGAAAACATCTACCTCGATCAAGGGGATGCTTCGAGCTATATTCGTTACGCTGTCGGTACCAATGTCAGTAATCTGAGTCCTGCAGAGCTAGATAACATGGCTTTCCAGGCGGCGCAGTCGCTATTCGCCAGGGGAGAATATGGGGCGGCTGTAGAAGCGATCAATGCCTATTTTGATAAATTTCCAAAACCCAGACAAGAAAAATTCGCCCGTTATATCCGTGGAGTGAGTTCGTACCGCACCGGGCATCCACAGGAAGCACTGCATGATCTGAATATCATCCTGAACGACTGGACGAGTAAATATTCAGAGAATACCTTGCTGACGGTTGCTGCGCTATATTTGGATCTTAAAGAATACAACGAGGCCATTGTACACCTCAAAAAATTGGAGCTCAACGAAGAATATAAAAAGAACTATGGCTATGCGGTAACGAACCTGATGGTGTGTTACTTCGAACTCGGCGATATGGAGCAAATGGCTAAGTATGTGAGTCTGGTCAAAAATTACAACGGGGCAACCGAGGAGGAAATAGCGAAAGCGCATTTGTACAGTGGAAAAGCTTTGTTGAAAGAGAAAAATGTAGCGTCTGCCATGAAAGAATTCAACCTGGCTGCGCTGAAGAGTCAATCGGCTATCGGCGCAGAAGCACGGTATCGCGTAGCGCTTTTGCAGTACGATAACAAGGAATATGATAAGGCGCTGGAAACAGCCTTTGATGTGATTAACAATAGGGAAGCGCAAGAATACTGGGTTGCCAAGAGCTTCCTGGTACTTGCTGATGCCTATGCGCGCAAAGGCAATGCTTTCCAGGCGAAGAGTACCTTGAAAAGTGTGATTGACAATTATGACAAAAACGATGATATCGTGCCTGCAGCGAAAGAACGCTTACAGAAGTTGAAGTAATACTTCTGAAAATTTGGCATACGCCAGATGTGATAGAATTTTTCATGTCTTTCGAATGAAGAGGATCGTATGGAACATGAACCTAAAAAGCCCGAGAACAATCGGGCTTTTTACATTAAGTAGACTGCTATAAATCTGATAAGAAACCTCCCTAATAATTATAAACGGTATAAAATCCAAGAAGAAGAGCTGTTTCTTTATCACTTAGTCTCCATAAGTGAATGATTTTATTCACATCGTCCTTCATAGCGGATTAAATCCTAATTTTTGTACAAAAACGAACCATTTCTGAACAAATCAATACCATAGCGGTAGCCTGTCGTGGCTAATTTTGTACCGTATCCCAATAAATCAGTTTTGTTGAATCAGCACACTAAATGATAAACTATAGAAGTCGCTGGCACAACAGGAATAAAATAACCAATAGACTTGAAAATATGTTCAAAAACGAAATGATAAACAAACAGCTATTCTCAAATTGGATAATAAATTTTTTTTTAACGCTTTTATTGTGCACTTCTGGATTGCTTGGTTTTTCTCAAAAAAATAAAGGGAAAAGCGGTTCGGGCAACACCGGGTATATTTTATTAAAGCCAAAATACGATGGTCATTCAGTCTTGCGCAATCCTTTAAATGGTTGGGTAATGTATGCTCCCCGTAATGCCGATGATACGTATTGGGATATCGAATATTTTGTGCCAGCATTGGGTAAAAAGGTAAAGGTCATTGATTATGCTTCGGCATGTTATGTACGCACGAGCTGGTCTTCGCTGAATCCCAGTGACGGTGTTTATGCCTGGGATGATCCAAACTCTAAAATAGGAAAGCTCCTTAAAGGCGCACAAACGAGAGGGTTGCCCATAGCGCTCCGTATTGTGGTAGATGGTCGCGACCAAGGTCAAAATACACCCAAATTTGTGTTCGACCTCGGAGCCAAATATTATTTGGAAAATGAAAATCATCCCGATAGGCAAACACCTTATCCTCAGGATGCGGTATTTAGAAAATACTATACCAAATTTATCACAGCTTTGGCCAAGGAATTTAATGATCCTGAAAAGACCTCTTTTATTGATGCCTATGGCTTGGGGAAATGGGGCGAAGCACATTATGTTGTTTATGAAGACCCCAAAATGGCGACACCCGAAAGTACTGAAAAAATAAAGGAAGAAACCCTGGACTGGGTGACCAGCTTATATGCTAACACATTTACAAAAGTTCCTTTGGTTATCAACTACCATCGTCTGGTCGGTCATCCCGAAAGTTGGGGCGCAGTCAACCCGAATAGTGAACGCTTATTGGATAAAGCTATTGATAAGGGGTATAGCCTTCGCCAAGATGCTTTTGGCATGACTGGCTATTACCAGAATTGGGAAAAGGATTTTGCCAAGAAATGGAATTTTAAGCGTCCTATCATTATGGAAGGAGGCTGGATTATTGCCCCAGGTAAGCACCGTTATTGGACAGACCCCAGTGGAAAATATAGAGAAGGTCATGATGAGGATGTGAGGAAAGGTGAGTTCGACCTGTCGGCCGAAGCCCATGTCAATATGATGGACTTTAGAGCTGGGGGAGAAACTGAATCCTGGTTTAAGTCCTTTGATTTGGTTCAACGGTTTATTACAGAAGGTGGCTACCGTGTATATCCAGACCAAATCAACCTCCCTCAAGATATCAAGTCGGGAAAGATAGCGCAAATCGCCCATCGTTGGCAGAATATGGGCTGGGGCTATTTACCTAATAATATTCCACAATGGAACTACAAATATAAAGTTGCTTTTGCACTGTTAGATGCCAATGGGAATGTTAAAAAGATTTTTGTAGATCGTCAGAGTGAACCGTCTGCTTGGTTGAAAGGTACTGCTGCGAGTTATAAATTAAATGCAAAAGTAGATCTACCTTCAGGGATATATAGCTGGGCAGTCGCCATTGTTGATACGACCAAGGAAAATAAGCCGGCAATTCAACTTGCCCTTGATGGAGATTTGACGGCTCAGGGTTGGACAAAGCTTTCGGCATTGCAGGTAAAATAGAAAATTTTATTAACAACTAACACCTATTATGATAAAGCTGATCAATCTATCTTTGATATTGTCCCTTTTTTTTAGCCTGATAACCTCCAACCTTGTTGCACAGCAAAATATGGCCAATGTGTATGGTAGGCGAGCTCAATCCTTAAATGGAAAGTGGGACGCTATTGTAGACTTATACGACCAGGGAAGAAAAAACCAAATCTATCTGAATAAAAAAGCCGAAAACAAGACTGATTTTTATGAATACGCTTTCGAGAATGGGCTCCGTTTAAATGTACCTTCAGATTGGAACAGTCAAATGCCTGAACTTAAATATTACGAAGGTACCATCTGGTATGGGCGTAAGTTCGATGTAGTGAAAGAAAATAACAAAAGGTTGTTCTTGTATTTTGCTGCGGTAAGTTACCGTTGTCACATATATCTCAATGGACAAGAGATTGCACAACATGAAGGTGGTTTTACCCCCTTTCAGATTGAAATAACGGATGCAGCTAAAGAAAACGATAATTTTTTGGCAGTTGAGGTAAATAATAGCCGGCAGGTTGATGCCATTCCGGCAATGGCCTTTGATTGGTGGAACTATGGCGGTATTACCCGAGATGTCTTTTTGGTCAGCACGCCAAAAGTTTTTATCGATGATTATTTTGTTCAATTGGACAAAACCAAAGCCGATAAAATCAATGCGAAGGTCAAACTTTCGGAAACGATGGCCAATTCCTCAGTAACTATTGAAATACCGGAACTACAACTAAAACAAACGCTTAAAACAGATGCTCAGGGGGAAGTAAAAACTTCATTCCTATCGAGAAAAATCAAACGTTGGTCGCCTACTGCACCTAAACTGTATAACGTGAAGATTTCAACGCGCGACGATCAAATAGAGGAGGAAATAGGTTTTCGCAATATTTGGGTAAAAGGGGAAGATATCTTCCTGAATGGCGAAGCTATTTTTCTCAAGTCCATTTCATTTCATGAGGAAATACCTCAGCGCAAAGGTCGTGCTTTTTCACAGGCCGATGCAGTGATGCTGCTTTCAGAAGCAAAAGCTTTGGGCTGTAATATGATTCGTTTGGCACATTATCCACAAAATGAACATATCGTGAGAATGGCCGAAAAAATGGGTTTCTTGTTGTGGGAAGAAATTCCCATTTGGCAAGGCATCGATTTTGAAAATGAATCGACCAAAGAGAAAGCCGGTAAAATGATGCGGGAAATGGTTGCTCGAGACAAAAATCGTTGCGCACTAGCTTTTTGGGGAGTAGCCAATGAAACCCAACCATCCGAGCCTAGAAATGCTTTTATCAGGCATTTGATTGCTACATGCAGAGGCATTGACACGACCAGGCTTATAACCGCTGCTTTTGATCTTGTTCGTTTCAATAAGGAGAAGGAAACCTTTGTTATGGATGATCCTTTTACGAAAGAATTGGACGTCGTAGCTGTCAACAAATATTTAGGCTGGTACCACTCCTGGCCAGTTTCTCCTGATAAAGCAGTATGGGATGTGGCAAGAGGCCAGCCTTTAATTATTTCTGAATTTGGAGGCGAGGCGCTGTATGGCAAAACGGGCGAAAAGGATGTCGTCAGTTCCTGGAGTGAAGATTACCAAGCGACTTTGTACAAAAACAACCTCGAAATGTTTAAGCATATTCCAAACCTGCGCGGAACTTCACCTTGGCTGCTATTTGATTTCCGTTCGCCGTTCCGTTTTCATCCGACCAACCAAGATGGCTGGAACCGCAAAGGATTGATCTCAGACCAAGGCTACCGAAAGAAAGCCTGGTTTCTGATGAAACATTATTATGATAATAAATAAGACTTCAATTACGAAACCGAGCTTAAAGAGGAGTACCACAGTGACACAATTTTTTCGATGCCTACAAAAATAATATACTGAAAAGAATGAAAGCACCTAAACTATCGAAACACAAAATGGATAAATACAGGATAAGCATTTATAAATACTTTAAAATGATGTGCCTAATGGGGCTTTTCCTGCAGGTAGCCTTGTTAAAGGCTCAAGATGCTATCGATTTATCAGGCACTTGGGGGTTCCAGACGGATGTGATGGATTTCCGTAGAGGCTCGCTGTCCCCCCGCTATAATCATCTTTTGCAAGAAACAATTAAGCTTCCCGGTATTACCGATGATTATCAGATAGGATATAAAAATCCCTATAAATATATCGACCGTTTGACCCGAAAATACGAATACATGGGACCGGCATGGTACCAACGTGATATTGAAATCCCTGCCGAATGGAAAGGGAAAAAAATATTCCTATACTTTGAGCGTACCCACTGGTTGAGTTCAGTTTTTATAGATACCAAGGAAGTCAGCAGTATCGATTATGTAAGTGTACCCCACAACCACGATCTGAGCTCATTTGTAAAGCCCGGAAAAAAGCATCGCATGACCATTTGTATCGATAACCGGTTTCAGTATAACACACACAAATGGAACCATGCGCATACTGAATTTACACAGATTAACTGGAACGGTATTCTAGGAGAAATAAAGCTGCTGGCCATAGACCCAGTTTATCTGGAAGATCTTCAGGTATATCCAAATATAGCCGATCAGTCCATAAAAGTAAAATTACGGGTAAATAATGCGACCAAAAAACAGGTAAAGGGCAAAGTGTCTTTCGTCATCGAGGGAACAAATTACAGCCTTAAGGATGAAGTTGCATTGGTAAGTACCGATTCGGTGACCTTCGTAGAGACCACTATTCCATTAGGTAAGCATATCAAATTGTGGGATGAGTTTAACCCAAACCTCTATCGTATAAATTGTCAACTGAATACCTCTGACGGCAAAAACAGCTATCGGCATGAAAAGGCTACCACCTTTGGTATGCGTGAAGTAAAACAAGGAAAAAACCATGTACTGCTCAATAATCGTCCCATCCATTTAAGAGGCAATGTAGAAAATGCAGTGTTTCCAAAAACAGGCCATGCTCCGCTCGACGATGCCTCTTGGGAACGAATCATGGTGCTGATGAAGACGTATGGCATGAACCATTTACGATTCCATTCATGGTGCCCGCCGGCGGCGGCCTTTCGCATGGCAGACAAACATGGAATATATTTTGAAGTGGAAATGCCTATGTGGGGCAAAGATGCCGAACCCGACGAGTCCAGATATAACTTCTTCCGTAGGGAAATTAAAGCTATTTTAAAAGAATATGGCAACCATCCTTCTTTTGTTCTGTACTGCAACGGAAATGAAATTACCGGGAATTTCGACTTTATCGAGGAGCTGACTGCCGAAGGCAGAAAAGCTGATCCCCGCCATCTTTACAGCGGTTCTACGGCAAGAACACGGGTTAAATCAGATCAATATTACGTTTCCCAGCAAACCAATAAAGGGCCGGTGAAGGTGTACGAAGGTCTGCCCGGTACCGATTGGGACAAGAATTTGGAATCTGATGTCGATGTGCCCGTCATTTCACACGAGTCAGGGCAACGTTGTATTTATCCAAATTTTGATGAAATAAAGAAATATGCCAACAGTCCCGTAGAGGCCCGCAATTTTGAAGTATTTAGCGATCTATTACAAAAAAATGGCATGTTGGACCAAGCAAAGGATTTCTTCAGAGCATCTGGTGCGTTGACCGTGCTGGAGTACAAAGCCGTGATCGAAGCCCTGTTGCGATCAGGTAAATCGGCCGGTTTTCAGCTTTTGTCGATGAATGACTTTCCGGGACAAGGGTATGCGCCCGTGGGGATCTTCGATCCTTTCTGGGATTCGAAAGGATTGGTAACAGCAGAAAAATTCAGCGAGTTTTGTGCGCCAACGGTCGCTCTACTGCGCTACGATAAAAGCAGTTTTTTCAACACAGAAACATTTCGGGGTAAAGCCGAGGTATATAACTTTAGCAATTCTGCACTTGAAAATGCGAAAATTAAATGGTGGTTGACCGATACCGCTGGCAGCGTATTGAAAAAGGGAACGCTGAAAAGGCAAACCATTGCCAACGAAAATGTATCGCCGGTAGGTGAATTTGAGATTTCCCTAAAAAATATCAGCACCCAAAAAGTTACGGTTCATCTTGCGGTAAACGATAGCATTAAGAATAGCTGGGACATTTGGGTATATCCAAAGCATCAACATCTGATGCAGTCTACAGCTAATGTATTGTACACCGATGTCTACGATGATGCTGCAAAAAGGCAGTTGGTACAGGGTAAAACCGTGGTTCTTTATCCTTCTCCAGACCAGGTGAAAGGTCGAAAGTCACTGTTTCACAATCATTTTTGGAACCCCATTATGTTTGCATGGGCACCGATGACCATCGGCAACCTGGTTCATCATAAGCAGGCCATGTTTAATGATTTTCTTACTTCATACCATAGCGATTGGCAGTGGTGGGATATCCTGAACCATGCAAAAGTAATTGAAATGCAACATGCACCACAACAACTGCGTCCCTTTATACAGGTCATCGACAGCTACGACAACAACCAGAAATTGGGTATTGGTTTTGAAGCCAAACTGCACGGCGGGAAATTGCTGGTACTGGCATTGGATACCAAAAATGATATGGATAACCGTCCCGCTACCCAACAATTGTTGTACAGTATCGATAATTATGTAAAAAGTGAGAAATTCTCGCCGCAAGTGGCTGTGGACGAAACTTTTATTCAATCATTTTTAGAGAAATAAGAAAGATTTACACAATGGTAAGAACAATGATATTATCTATGATGACTGTTTTTTTTGGTCAGCCCCTCATGGCACAGGAAATTAGGTTGGAAGAGAAAGCGTCTGTAAACCAGGTTTATAATAAGGCTATCGAGGCGGAAAATGTATTATCCTTTAATGATTTGGACATCGAATCGGGCTATGTACTTTATCAGACCGAGATAAACACTGATGCGGAAAGCGAAGAGCTGGAATTGGAAAACGTACGCGATTATGCCGTGGTCTATGTCGATGGTAAGGTACAGGGTAGCCTGACAGATAAGAGTAAAAAACTAGCCATCAAAGCAAATCCAGGCAAACACTTGCTTCAATTTTATGTCGAGAATATTGGTCGGATCACTTACGGACCAGAAATTACAGATAATTCAAAAGGGCTATTTGGCACCATTACTTTAGACGGAAACGACCTTCAAGACTGGAAAATGATCCCCTTAACGGTGCGTAATTATCCACTGAAGGATTTGGTTTTTGAACAAAGATCAGCAGCTAATGACAGCCCAGGTTTTTACAAAGGTCAGTTCGAACACAATCTGTCCGGAAACAAGTATCTTAATATGACAGGATGGGGAATGGGCGAGGTCTGGTTAAATCAAAAATATTTGGGATCTTACTGGGAGGAAGAAAAACAGCAGTCGATATTAATTCCTTCGGAGGATTTAATACCAGGAAAAAATGAACTTGTAATCTTCGAACTCAAAAATAATCAGCAAAAGAAGATAAGTTTGTCCCCAACGCCTGTTTTTAAGTAAATTGGTACTGTTGGCTTCGCATGGATCTGAACAGCTGAAAAAGCGCTAAGGCCAGAATTTCGACGAAGCTCATTGCCTAATAGTATGATAATCGAAGTTTATAGAACCACTGATCAACAATTAGTAGCAGGATATTTTGATTGTAACTGGCCCACGTAAATCTTGGATTGAAATTTAAACAGTTTTAGTAGCATCGGTAAATGAATAAATACAGTCTGATAATTTGTTTCGTCGTTTTTTGGGGGCAATGTGTTCTCGGTATCGATCTTTCGAGGTATAGGTTTCATCTGATGCCCGAAACTTCCTACTATGGCGGTATACAAAGTATCGCAAAAGACAGTTTAGGGCGTATTTGGTACACGGGGCCCGATGCGCTCTTCATGTACGATGGCAATAGTTTTTATCAGTTAAATGATATCGTCTCTGCGATCAAACCAACGCAAAAATGGGGTTATGGTTCTTTAATTCGGGATAAAAAGGGAAATCTATTTCTAGCTTCTGGGCAAGGCTTATTAAAATTCGATTACGAACGGTTTTCTTTTCATGTCGTGGTTCCCGGAATGATCCGTTCGCTTTGTGTACATAGCGATGGTCAGGTTTACATGCTGTCAGACAATAGCATACTACGCTATAATCCGCAAAATAAACAGACAGAAAGCTTTTTATTGCCCAAAAACAAGTCTTTCCAAAATATATTGAGTGCTAAAGATCAGGTGTTTCTAAGCCAAGGCGCTGTCGTGTATCAAGTTGAAATGACGAAAAAACGCCTAGTCCAGTTTGCGGATTTTGGTAGTACGACAAATCAGGTGAACGATGCGGTCGCATACGGGGGGGAATATTACTTTTTAACACAACGAGGGGGAATCCATGTAACTGATTTAACAGGTACCTTAAAACAGAAGATCCCAGTAAGTATAATGGGAAATTCAGCCGTGTTAACCAAAAAATTATATTTGGACCAAACCGGGGTGATCTGGGTGGCTACGCAAGCTGGATTGTATCTTTATGATCCATCCAATAAAAGCAGCAGCACCTTGCAAATGAACTTGAACGATGCTTATTCATTACCGAATAACTCGATATGGACAATTTATCCGGATCCGGACCAAGGGGCCTGGATAGGTACTTACGGTGGTAAAATAGCTTATTGCTCGCTTTACGATTCCCGAGTACGTTACTTCAAGCCCAGCCCAGGGGGACTCAATCACCCCATAGTCAGTAGTTTTCAGGAAGATCATCTGGGAAATATATGGATCGGTACCGAGGGGGGGAGCCTGAATTACTGGAATAGAAAAAAGGATCAGTTTAACCCTCCAGAAAAATCGCAGGGTAGTTCGTCGAGTCCCCATATGATTAAACGCCTGAAATTTGACCGAACGAGTAAAAAACTGTTGATTTCAGCCTATAACGGCGGTATTGGCAGTTATGATGTGGACAGTCAGCATTTCAGCAGTTTCAATTTCCGCTCTCCGGAGAGCCAGCAACCACTCACCGTTTATGATTTTGTAAACGATAAGGAAGGCACTTGGTGGATGACAGATCCCGATAAATTATTTTTATATCGAAAGAAGCCGCTAGATCCTATAGAGATGGTAAGCGTCCTTGATGCGCAGGGCAAAAAAATGAAACTCGAAGTCGAAGCATTATATGTGAATAACCAAGATCAGCTCTGTTTAATTAGCCATCAAGGATTTTTTGTTGTAAATCCCCATACGTTAAAGGTATTGAAACACTACGCGCTCAAAGATGCTTCCTATTCAGCAAATTACCTGTGTAGTTATACAGTGACTTCAAATGGCGAAGTATGGTTGGGGACATTGGGTAAAGGCGTAAATGTACTCAAAAGAGATGGGACATATGTCAACTATAGTGTAAGTAACGGATTCCCGGCGAAAATGGTATTTGGCATATTAGAAGATGTTGCCACGAAAAATATCTGGTTAAGTACCAGTGATGGTCTTTTTTGTTTCAATTGGAAATACAGTAAATTTGAGAAAGCCAGATTTTATCAGGAAAATAACATTGGTTCATTTTATATTCATGCCGCTTACAAAACTTCTAGGGGTGAAATGCTGTTTGGTGGTACCAATGGATTTCTACTTTTCGATCCGGCGTACCTCAATAAAAATCTGCAAAAACCCAAAGTTTTTTTTACAGGATTTCTGGTCAACAATAAACTCGTGAAACCAGCGGATGGCTCATCAGTTTTAACGAAAGACATTGGCAGTCTTTCCAATCAAAAAGAAGACAAGATAAGGCTCTCCAGTAACCAGTCCAATGTAGAAATTAAGTTTTCGGCAAATAGTTATCTATCCGCAGAGAAGAACCAGTTCGCTTACCGGATGCTGGGGCTAGGTGAAGACTGGCAAATCAGTCATGCCAACCAGAAATCTGTACAGTTTCTCAACCTTCCGGGCGGAGATTATATCTTTGAAATCAAGGCTTCCAACAATGATGGGCTATGGGGCGATCAAATATCACGATTATATATCCATGTCGATCCACCATTTTTCTTGTCCTGGTGGGCATATTGCTGCTATGCCGCACTTGTTTTTGCTCTGCTCTTTTTCATAATGAGATATTACAGCAATAAAAGAGTGTTTAAAGAGCGATTAGCACTCGAGCGTTTAAAAGAACAGAATATGCAAGAGCTGAACCAGGCGCGTACCGACTTCTTTACCAATATCTCACACGATTTAAAAACACCGCTAACCTTGGTTTTACAGCCGCTTAAACAACTCAAAGACACTATTGTGGCCAATGATACCGCTTTGGTATACATGGATTTAATAGAGAAAAATGTATCCAGAATACAGCGGATGATTAGCCAATTGCTGCGCTTTCGCGAAATAGAAAGCCAAAAAATTACGCTCAATCCGCAGGTTGGTGATTTTATCAATTTTGTAAGGGATCTATTTAGCTTATTTGAGCTCTATGCCAATAAAAAAGGTGTTGAAACCAATATTTCCTCGTACAAGGACAATTTATATGTTGCCTTTGATTACGATGTTATCGAAAAAATATTGACTAATCTGTTCTCCAATGCCCTAAAATATACACCAGATAATGGGTATGTGGGCGTACGTATCTATAGTGCAACAGCAGAAGAAAAAGAACGGTTTCCTTCGTTAGATCCGAAGGAAGTCGAATACATCTCCATTGAAGTTATAAATACCGGTGATTGTTTTTCTGAAGAACAGATCGCGATGCTTTACACTTCTTTCAACCGCTTATCTTCTCATCGGCCAACTTTTGAAGAAAGTTCAGGACTTGGACTTGCCATTGTGAAAGAACTGGTAGATGTGCTGGAGGGTAAAATATGGATGGTCAATAAGACCGATAAAATTTCATTTACCATTTTACTACCGTTAAGGAAACAGGCCGGGGCAGGCGACATGCAGCCTAATGTGTATGATTACACCGTTTCTGAAATCGACGATATTATTACGCAGGATACTGCAGCCCCAGAAACAGGATCGATCCCTATAAAAAAGACAGATAATATCCTGCTCATTGAAGATGACCAACAGCTGCGTGTTTATCTGGAGCAGCGTCTGGCCGAAAAATATAATGTATATACAGCAAGTGACGGCGAAGAAGGCTTAATTAAAGCCGAAAAAATTTATCCGCAACTTATTATTACCGATCTGATCATGCCAAATCGCAATGGCTTGGAAGTATGCCGTAGCCTTAGGCAAAATTTTAAGACGAGCCATATTCCTATTATTATGATTTCGGGTACGGGAGATGACAACCAGCATAAAATAAAAGCATTGGAATATGGCGCCAATGTGTTTATTGATAAACCGTTTCATGTCGACTATCTGTTGCAACAGACGGAAACCATTCTAAGAAATCAGCGGGAACTAAAAGAAAAATACAGCAAACACGTTCAGGTAGATCCCTCCAATGTAACCGTTACCTCCATGGACGAGGAACTGCTGATTAAGGCTATTCAGGTCATTGAAGAAAATATTGACAATGCCAGTTATTCCGTAGAAGATTTTGTGGCTGATATGAACGTAGGCAGAACCATTCTTTATCAAAAAATACATGATATTGTGGGAATGTCCATCAAAGAATTTATTTTGAATATGCGACTGAAAAGAAGTGCTTATCTATTAGAAAAATCGGATTTGACGATAGCGGAGGTTGCTTACCAAACCGGGTTTAACAATGCCAAATACTTTAGCGTCTGTTTTAAAAAACAGTTTGAACTGAGCCCTTCGGAGTTTAAGAAAAAGGTTTCCAGTGGAAAGAAATAAAAATACAGCCAATAGTTGACCGACGCCCCTTTCAGATGGGTGAAAGGCCATTCTATATTTTTGAAATCCTAACGATCATGAAAATGACAATTTTTAGAAAAACGCTTCTGCTTACATGTTGCATTTGCTTGTGCAACGTAATGTATCTGGCAACGGCCGCCGCCCAAAAAGTAGATGAAACTTACATCAGCCCCAATAAATACAAGAGTGGTTCCCAGTCAGAACGTATACAAAAAGCCATAAATGAAGCAAAAAAGTCGACTGGGAAAGTAGTGATCCCTAAATACGATGCGGTAACGAAAAAAAGTGTCTGGCTCATCGATCAGGCCATTTTGCTTCCGGGCGATTTTGAACTTGAATTGAATAACTGTACCATTAAACTATCGGATAAATGCCGGGATAATTTTATCCGTTCGGCAAATGCAGGGCTGGCAATTAAAGATATAGCACCCGCAAAGAATATCCGGATTATTGGAAAAGGAAATGTTCTTTTAGAAGGAGCTGATCATCCCAGAGCTACCGGTGACCACAATAAAATCTTGTCCTTAAATCCCAGCGGATTTGGACAATCTTATGGTACGGATGCAGGTAAGCCCGGAGAGAACCAAAAAGGTGGATGGCGGAACCACGCCATTATATTGGCGCACACCGATGTATTTGAGGTTAGCGGCATTACATTAAAGGATTATCATGGGCATGGACTGGTATTGGAACGCTGTACAAACGGTAAGGTAAGCGATATTACTTTTAATGTGAGGCAGGCAGTAACTGTTGATGGAGCAGATAAACAGATTTTGAACCAAGACGGCATGGGCATACGTTTTGGCTGTAAAAATATTATTATTGCGAATTGCAAAGGTAAAAGCGGTGACGACTTTATTAATATAGGGTTGACAGATACCGGAGTGGGAGCAGGTGAAGAAAATGTAAATGTGGTAAGTGGTTCGATTTATAGGGGCGAAATTGACAACATTTCAACTATTTATCTCCAGAACTGGCAGGACTTCTATTCAATTTCACACCGATCCATACGGATTATGCCTGTGGGTAAACTTCGTATAAGTCATGTTTTTATCGAGAATATGGTCATCAGTCCGCTAGCACAACAAGGTTTGGTGGTCGAGTATGGCGAGCATGTCCAGGGCTTATTTGTACGAAATTTAATCAGTCATCAACCGATAAAAGCCAAAGGTATCTCGCAGGCCAGTTTCCGCGATATCATTTATAAAGGTCGGGGTGAAGCTATCGATGTGCAACCAAGCGATACGGTTATCCTAGATCATCTAATGTGTATAAAAAAAGAATAATAAAGCGCTTCTAACCCCCATTTTACAGCGAAAAACACATGTTTTTGCCTTTTGTACAAAATCAAACCATTTTCGTACAAAAACGAACCCTACGAATTGGTGATGATTATAGTTTTGTCTTAACCAATTTTAAAAAAGCAAAATATGTGTATGAAAATTCTTCCCGACCACGTGATTAGGCTCACGCAGGGTAATCCGAACTCTACAAAAATCAATAGCAACGCGCAACGGAATTTTAGGTTTCGTCAATAAGGACGAAAACGAAGTCTTGCCGTCTGCATTGCGCATGCATTTGCAGCAATGAGATAGTATGTATCACAAAATTTAAATTAAAAATCCAAGCCTATTGAAGCAGACCTATTTTAAACTCATATTCTTTACGAGAAAGGGAAAGTAAAGGACGCAAGTAAATTTTTAACTAACCATTATAAATCAATGATACAAAAGATACATATCTGGCTCAGGAGCTGGATAATGAGTGCTACCCTATCGGTGGTGGCGACTAATTATGCTTATTCGCAAGCAACAGATCAAATAAATGTCAAAGGTCAGGTCACCAATGATGCAGGAGAAGGACTTAAGGGTGTTTCGGTCATGATTAAAGGAGCGAAAACCGGTGTTCAGACAGATGCAAATGGCCGTTATACCATTCTGGCGCCACGCACGGCTACGCTACTTTTTACCTACATTGGTTTTAATAACCAGGAATTAAAGGTCAATCCATCAGGAATCATCAATGTGAAGATGTCAGGAAATAATGTCCTGGATCAGGTTGTGGTCGTAGGGTATGGTACAGCCAAGAAGAAAGATTTAACAGGAGGTTTGGCCGTGGTTGGAAAAGAGCAGCTCAGCATGGTATCTACCTCAAACCTGATGGATCGCTTGGTGGGGCAGGTGGCCGGTTTTTCCATTACGACCGGAGAAGCTGCGCCGGGAGCATCACAGACCCTGTTGATACGGGGTGAAAATTCGATATCGGCCAACAATAGTCCATTGATTATTTTAGATGGTATTCCCTACAGCGGATCCCTGGCAGATATCGATCCCAACAACGTCGAAAACCTTTCGATCTTAAAAGATGCCTCGGCTTCGGCTATCTACGGTTCGCGTGCGGCCAATGGGGTTATTCTGATACAAACCAAAAGGGGGGCGCTGGGTAGAGCTCAGGTAAACTATAAAGGTTTGATCGGCATGGCCGAGCCTATGCAACGCATCAATGTTATGGGGCCAAATGAATATATCCGCTTTCAACAAGATATTGCCCGAATTAGGCAAGGCTATACTGGAGCGCTTTTAGATCCTATCGCCGGGGATATTATTAGCGTAACAGAGCGCGGTAATTATGCGAAAGGCATTACTAACAATTGGCAGGATTACGTCTTTCGAAAAGCCATGACCATGGATCATCAGCTGAGCATTTCCGGTGGAACAGAGAATACAAAATATATGGCTGCCCTTGCAGCTTTGGATCAAGAAGGCGTGGTATACAATTCTAAGTTGTCCCGTTTAAATATTACCACAAATGTGGATCAGACTTTTAATAAATGGTTAACCACTGGTGTTGGCCTGCAATATACCCGGAAAAGCGACGGTGGTATTACGCCAAATTTGGAACATGCCATAAAACAAAGTCCTTATGGGAGCTATAAAGACGAATCGGGGAAGTATGTGCCCGAACCCATGGAGTATTCATTGATCGTCAATCCGATGCGCAACGTCAATGCGATTCAGGATAGGTATAATAACAACTTCTTTCTTTCTGGCTATGCCAATATTTTGCTGCCGGTGGAGGGTCTTTCCTTACGATCAAATTTTGGTTATAATTATCGGAACGGATTTACCGGAACCTATTACGGGCGCAATACCTTTGAAGGTAGGGATCAGGGTACGCAGGCCGGAGGTAGTGCTTCCATTAACAATTCCAACTATAACGATTATACCTGGGAGAACCTGCTCAAATACGAGCGGCAGATCGGCGATCATCGTTTTGATGTGACGGGTTTATTCAGTATGCAAAAAACGAAAAGCTGGTCAACAGCCCAGAGCGGTGCAGGTTTTGTAACCGATGATACCGAATACTTTATGATCGGTTCGGCCAGCCGTCTTGTTTCCAACAGCGCTTCCTTATCGGAATCTGCGATGCTGTCATACATGGGCCGGATAAATTATGCCTACAAAGGCAAGTATCTATTGACCCTGACAGGACGTACAGATGGAGCCTCTGTATTTGGTATTAACAATAAATATGCATTTTTCCCTGTCGCGGCGGCGGCATGGCAAATCGGAGAAGAACGTTTTCTGAAAGATAACGCCAAATGGCTGGACATGCTGAAAATCCGCCTTTCTTATGGTGCCAACGGTAACCAGGCGATTACACCATACCGCACTTTAGACCGCTTATACTCCAATGTAAAATATATCTGGGGCGATGATGGTACTGCCGTTACGACAGCCTATTTGGCCGGTGATGGTGTGGGCAACCCTAATCTGAAATGGGAAACCACCTATTCGACCAACCTGGGGCTGGACTTTCAGTTATTTAATAACAGATTGGGAGGAACTATCGATGCCTATCTTTCTAAAACGAAAGATTTACTGATGACCCGCACCGTACCTATCATGAACGGGTATAATCGCATTTGGGACAATATCGGCGCCACCCAAAATAAAGGTATTGAAGTCACCTTAAACTCGACGAACGTGAAAGGGGAAAATTTTCAATGGAATACGACCGCTGTGTTTTCCTTAAACCGAGACAAAATTGTCGAGTTGAGGGGGGACGGTATCGATGATATTGCCAACAACTGGTTTATTGGTAAGCCATTACGAGTATTCTACGATTATAAAATGATCGGTGTATGGCAAAATGGAGAAACCATTACTGTGGATGGGGCAGCACCCGGAGCTGCCAAGCTGTACGACCGCGACGGTAACGGCAAGATAGAAGCGAGTGACAGGGTGGTCATCGGATCTAAAAATCCACGCTATACAGCATCTTTAGCCAATCGGTTTTCTTACAAAAATTTTTATGCATCTGCGTTGGTAACCGGGGTTTTTGATGTATGGCGCGATGATCACATGGCCAATCTAGGGGCCTGGACTTTCGGGATTACCAACTACGTCCACGATGCTAATTATTGGACACCGGAGAATCCCAATGCGACGATCGTTTCACCCGGCTATCTCAATCCATTGGGGCACGGGTACTATAAAAAGGTGAGCTACGTACAGGTGAAGAACATCACCTTTGGTTATAAATTGCCACACAAAATTGCTAAAAAGGTAGGTGTAAATGGTATTGATATAAACGCCAGCGTCAACAATCTGAATACGATTTCTAATATCAGAGAGGTCCTCAATTACGACAACACCTGGATGGCCTCCTATCCGACGGCACGTTCGTATATGTTTGGCTTAAATGTAAACTTCTAATCGATTAGGACATGAAAATGAAAAATATTATCACAACAAGTTTAGGGCTTATCGTATTGTTCACCTTAGGAGGCTGTAAAAAGTTTCTGGAAGAAGAGCTAAAAACCGAACTGGCCCCCTCCAATACCTATACCAGCACCTACGGTTTCGAGGTGGGGAGTGCTGGTTTGTATACACTCACACGTTCAGAATACAATACCTATGGCGAAGGTGGCGCCTTCATCCATAATGGTGCCTGCCCATATGAAGCTTTACAGGTATCTACAGATATCGCCGATGCCATTAATAGCGATGGCTCACTGACGGCTTTTGCAAACCTTACACTTACTGCCTCAGAACGGTTTGTGGGTACTTACTGGAATTGGGCTTACAACCTCATTTCATCGGCAAACCTGATGCTGGTTTATTCCGAAAAAAATACCAATTGGGATACGCCCCAAGATAAAGCACGTTTTCAGGCTGAAGCCCGCTTCTTTCGGGCATATGCTTACCGTACCTTGGTTTATCTCTATGGCGATGTACCCTATGTAGAAACTATCCTGTATGATTTTCAGCTTAATTTTACCCGTACACCAAAGGCCGAAGTCATCGGCCACATGGTAGACGACCTGAAGTTTGCGGTGGATAACCTGCCTACAAATCCGGACGACGTAAAAGAAGGAAAGCTGACCAAATGGGCCGCAAGTCATTTGCTGAGCGAAATCTACCTATTGCAGGGCAATCATGCCGAAGCAGAAAAGGCCGCATTGGCGGTCATCAATAGTGGGTATTATAACCTTATGAAAAACAGATATGGCGTAAATGGCAGCAAACCAGGCGATGTATTTAGCGATTTATTTCTGGAAAATAACCAAAATAGAAAAAGTGGCAATAAAGAAAGTATCTGGGTATTGCAGTTCCAGTTTAACACGATCGGTGGTGGTACCAATTCGGATGACTGGACGCGTAGGGCTTGGATACCAAATTACTCGACGATTACAGGATTTGTTTTGGCTGACACATTGGGCGGCCGTGGTATTGCACAATTAGTGCCAATGAAGTGGTGGGTAGGCACCACAGGTACCAATGCTACAGGCAATGTCGCTGGTATTTTCGAAGCAAATGATATCCGTAATTCAGGTTATAACATTAAACGCAACTGGTATTACAACAACGCGAATGAGACCTCGCTATATGGTAAAAAAGCCAATATTACCGAACAGACCTGGTTTACGACAAAAAGCTTATTTCCAGCGATTACAAAATTCTTTTACGGACGTACTGAAAATTTAAGTTTGACCGGTAGTTATAAAGATCGTATGAAATTCCGTTTGGCTGAAACCTATCTGTTGCTTGCTGAAGCCTATTTGGGGCAAAATATGCCGGATAAAGCTGCCCAAGCCGTCAATGAAGTGCGGAAAAGAGCTGGAGCGTCCGAAATTACCGGCGCTCAGATGAATATGGATTTCCTGCTCGATGAGCGTATCCGTGAATTAGTTGGTGAAGAAAGCAGAAGATTTACCCTGGTGCGTACCAATACTTTGGTGGAGCGGGTCAAAAAATATAATAATGCGATCAAGGATAAAATTACGGACAACAATATCTTATGGCCTATTCCACAGGTGATCAGGGATGCCAATACAGGGGCGCCGTTCCCACAGAATCCGGGTTATAATTAATGGTTATGGGAGGCTGTCCGAATCCTAATCGTATTTTCGGCAGCTTTCCCATCTGATGACAAAAAAGCAGTTGCGCTAGTCAAGCGCATGATTCTATCCAAACGTTAGCAAAAATATAAATCAATGAAAATCATCAATTATTTATACAAAACCTTATTTTTCTTAAGCATGGTACTTTGCCAGTTATCCTGCAAACAGGAAATTCAGGATATACCTAAAGTCAATGAAACGATGGACCTTCAGCCTTCGTCGGAAAACATTACGCTGGACGAGGTCAATCTGACCAAAGATATCGTCACATTTAACTGGAAGCCCGCTAGGGTACAATCAGATGATCATTTGGTCAGCTACAGTACGATGTTAGATGTGGTGGGGAACAATTTTGGTACCGGTACAGCCATATTTAACTATGAAGACGATAACGTATTGAGCAGAAGCTTTACTTCCGAACAATTACAAAATTGGGCAAATGAAAAGTGGGGCATACCAGCAAATAAGAGCTTTACGCTGGAGTTTAGAGTCGTTGCACAATGGGAGGGCGGTGCTACTTTTGAGGCACCCGAAGTACGTACCGTAAGAATTACAGTAAATCCGATCAAGACGGTTGTTTTTGATGCCGATAAAGTGTTCTTGAGCGGAAGTGCCGTTGGCGGGAGCAAAGTGGAGATGCCAAAAACATTGGAAAATCTGGATCAGTATGCTTATGTATTGAATTTGCAGCCTGGCGAACTGGAAATTCCGGTCGAATTTAACGGTGAAACCAATTATGTTGTTACCTCCGATGGAAGCGCTGAACTAAACGATGGAAATGCCGTTGGCATCAAAATGAGAGAAAACGTATTCTCCTGGAAAATAGCAACTGCGGGCGAGTATCGCGTTGTGGTCAATATGCAAAAAGCGACAGCAACCATTTATTCTCCAGCGAAAGCACTTGCTCCTAAAATAGTGACATGGACAGGGGACCAGCCTTATACGACCACGGTGACGGATTTGTGGATGCACGGAAGTATCAATGGCTGGGGAACTCCGGTAAAAATGGATTGTCAGGTAAGTTTGGCGGATCCGCAGGTTTTGGTCTATACCGGGGGTAAAGTCGGGACCACCAAGTTTATCGTGACCGGAGACAACAGTAATAACAAAAACCTGGCTTATGCTTTTAGTGCTCCGCCTACGAGTGAAGGTGTGGCTCAGACCCTGACGCTTACTTTAGGAAAAGTAGCAGAATTGGGCGGAGGTACCGTTGGCGCCAACCGCAATTCTTATTTTACCATTCCTGCCACGACCAATGTGCTGATTTTTGATCTAAGGAACATGACAATTCTGGGGCTAAAACGGTAAGCAATTGTATCAAAGCATTTAAATTAACTTTAACATTTCTGGAAGTGAAAAACAATATAAACTATAAAAAAGCCTGCCTCAGCGCATTTGCTATCATGCTTTGCTTTCTAGCGGTTTCATGCAAGAAAGATAGTGCTGATAACGAAAAAGATATAGCAGGGACCTTGGTGAAACCCAGCTACAACCGCAGTTCCATGTTTCGTAACCCTTTAAACGGCTGGGTCATGTATGCTTCAGCTTCGGGGACTCCTTCCTATTGGGACACCCAATTCTATGTACCTGACTTAGGTAAAACGGTCAAAGCAATTGACTATGCATCTGCCTGTTATATCCGTACCAGCTGGCGAACTTTTAATCCTGTAGATGGCGTATATGCCTGGAGGGATCCCAGCACGGCAATCTATAAAATGATCAAAGGGGCACAAGATAAAGGATTGCCAATCGCCTTTCGTATCGTCGTCGACGGTCGCGATCAAGGAGCAAATACGCCGCAGTTTGTTTTCGATGCAGGCGCCAAGTATTATGTTGCCAATGCTTCTTTTCCGGATAGAAAAACACCCGTGCTGCAAGATCCTGTTTTTCGGAAATATTATAGCAAGCTGATCGAAGAGTTGGCGAAGGATTTTAATGATTTAAATAAAACCTCCTTTGTCGATGCCTATGGACTCGGTTTGTGGGGGGAGGGACATAGCGTCATTTACGAAGATCCTAATAATCCTTCCGGCCAAAATATTGAGGTAATCAAAGAAGAAGTTGTTGATTGGATTTCAGATGTGTATTCCAAGAACTTTACAAAAGTGCCCTTGCTGATCAATTATCACCGCTTAGTTGGCGACCCTGCGGGCAATGGAGCTCCCAATCCTAATTCGGAGAAGCTATTGAATAAGATGATCAATAAAGGGTACAGCCTGCGTCAGGATGCCTTTGGAATGACCGATTATTATCAAAGCTGGGAGAAGAATTTTGCCAAGGTCTGGAATTTTAAACGCCCGATTATTATGGAAGGTGGTTGGATTACGACTGGTACACACCGTTACTGGACTGATCCAAGCGGTAAATACAGGCAAGACCATCCCGAAGATGTTCGGCAGGGCGAATTTGACAGCTCCTTGGAAGCTGCTGTAAACATGATGGATTTCCGTATCGGTGAAATTGAAAGCTGGTTCACCAAATCTTTTACCTTATGCCAGCGTTTTATTTCTGAAGGTGGCTATCGTTTATATCCCGATCGTATTTATTTACCGGAGAAAGTCAATTCGGGTACTGAAACGACAATTAACCACCGCTGGCGGAATATGGGCTGGGGGTATTTCCCGAATAATATTCCTCAATGGAATTATAAATATAAAGTAGCTTTTGCACTCCTGGACGAAGAAAACAGGGTGAAAAAAGTTTTTGTTGATGATAAAGGAGAACCTTCCGCCTGGCTTAAGAATAATCCAGTCGCATACGAGTTGAAAGCTAATGTCGATGTAGCTGCTGGAAACTATACCTGGGCCGTCGCTATTGTAGATACAACAAATGAAAATCAGCCGGGAATAAGGCTTGCCGTAAATGGCGATATAACTGATTCCGGATGGTTAAAACTATTGGAGGTGCAGGTACAGTGAGATCATTCGCATAAGTTTTAAAAGCCAAAATTAGCGAAAGTTTTTTAGTCAAAAGGGCCTGATATTGATCAGGCCTTTTATTTTAGCGTGTACTTGTACAGTAATTTTTATGATCCTTTTGCGCCCTTTTTTAGTTTTATTATCCAATTTTTATATGCTAAGTCGCGAGTTATGGGCCTATATGTAACTGAATTTTGAGGCAACAAGTTATGGTTTCCGTAATGTATTCTTTTTATACCTTCAATAGATTTGATAAAAAAACAATAGCGATTAAACTTTGATCTAGTTTGCAATATGATTTAGACCGCCTATCGTATCAGTGAAGAGGCGGTTGTGATATCAGAGTTATTTGACGAAATTATACAGGACATGACATATCCATCCTGTTTGACTTTGAGGTACAGATTAGCGCTTGTTACTTTTTTGCTTACGTAAGTGTGTTTGATATTAAATTCGACTTTTCCTGAACCATTGCTGTTGGGTAGGACTTCGATCTGCTCATTTGGACTTTTTAATTGAAATGTTTGCGTAGCATCTAAATAGCCAGTCCCATTTTCAATTTTTTGTAGGGTGTATTTGGTTTTTACCAAAAATTCCTGTTGATCTGCTCCTAAGACTGGAAATGCCACTGTTTCTGTTTTTTCAACTGAATCACCAACTTTCATTGGTTTATTTGGCGTTTTATCTTCAAACTGATTCTGTTCCATTTCGGTTTTTAAATGTTGTTTTTCCAGGGAATCTAGCGTGTTGTTTACTATTGAATCAATCTTTGTTTTGCCATTTTCATCGTAATAGCCATATATCGTAGAGCCACTTAGCGGAGCCTTTAATGGAGTTATTTGCTCGTTAAATTTCATGCTAGTCTCTACAAAAAGTATTTCTGTCTTATAGGGAATTATCTGCTTGACTTCTGCGCCTGTAGAGGTGGTCGATTGGACCTTATTATTTCCTTCCAGATTCATTGTAAAGGGGAATAGTCCCTCCAATTTGCCTGCTGCTTTGGTTTGATATATACCCGTTGTCTCGTACTTTAATTGTGGTTGAGGAAGGTATTTAAAGACAAAGGATTCCTGTGCGTTAACGTACTGCAAAGCAACTAAAAATAATAATGTAAAATAGTAATTCATTTTTGAATTTGTTAATATTCACTAAAGTTAATCAATGGCAATAGTATTTTTATTGCTTAGTACTGTGTTTTTTTTAACGCTCGTTTTCGCTATTTTTCGAGTTTTCCCTATCATGGCTTAAGCGCTGGTTGCTTTTTTAGAGACTATTGAATTTTCACCGTACGATTCCAATTTTTATGTTGATTCTTTCTTTTTGAAATGTAGCTAGTAGCCGTTTTGAACTATTAATGCCACGTCGAGCGATGTGACTTTTTCGGGTTTATGTTCTTTTGTTTCGTTATTTAAAATTTCGATAAGGTAATCCAATGTTTAATCGGGTTAAAAAGTATGCACTCACTGGATTTTTATCTTTGTTCAGAGCTGGAATAAAAAATGAATAATTGTTGACAAGATCAATCTTTAAAGTTTCTACAAAGGATTTTAATGCCGAATCTTCTACTCGAACAGATTGTTTTTCCGGAATTGAATATTCCATATAAGCCTCTAGATGATTAACTTTTCCATTCTTATCGATTACCATTGAAATGGATAAATCAATATCTTCGGGATTAATATCCTTTTTTTGAGCAGCAGCTTTAAGTGAATTTTTTAAGCGCACTACCTTTTCATAAAATTCATTTTTTGGATTGGGTTCTTTTAAAAGGTTCCAGTCGTTGTTAAAATAAACTCTACTGGAACCGTATTTTAATTCCAAGCTATCAACAGCAACTTCATCTAATAATTGGTAGTTATTGACTTGTCTGTCATCGATTTTTTCAACGAGACTATGACTATGGCCGTTAAATTTGATGGGAAACAAGCTGGGGTTTTCAAAAGCAGTATTTGCATTTACGCCTACATAAATTTGATGGTTTTGCATAAAACCAACCATTGGATGCTGATAGAACTGATGATAGTTTTTCGTCAAATCAAGGTTAGCGTTATAATTGTATTTTTCGAATAAAATTGCTGGATAATCTGTGTTGACCTTTAAAATGGTATAGTTTTTAGGGTCGAAAAAATATCTTACCCCTGAAAATGAGTTGTTTTCATATTCTTCCTTCGTATTTACTTTCTTATTCTCAAGAATTACTTTTTTTAATAATCCTATTTCCTTGGAAACAGGACTTCCAAGCGTTATTCTTTTAGGGAATACCTGAAATTTATCAGAATTCTTGTCTGTATTTCTAATTGAATCAATAGCAGTCTCTTTTTGATTCGGCTGACCCGAACAACTGACATGGATTGTCAACAGTATCTTGGCAAAAAATAGTAAGGAAAGGCTCCTTCCCATATGGCTTAAATTTTAGTGTATATCCAATAATACCATTTTATATTCGGATTTATAGTCTAAAAATAATTACGACATCAATCTTTCAATAGAAGGTGTTTTTTGATTTTGATATTGTCTGATGGAGTCTGGGGACAAGCTTTGAGGACAGAAATAAGAAAGGTAATCTAAGTCAGTATGATACTTACTTTATAATACCAGTTTTTAGGTGACTTAAAGTAGTTTAATAGATTGTTTTTTGATAAATTCATCATAAAAATAGGCCTGATCTTAATGTCTAGAATATTTTGAGGGTAGTCTTGTTGGGTTGACTGCTGCTGGAATTGATGAGTAGGAATAATTATTTTACAAAAAATTGAAAATACGCAGGGGATAGAAAAAATGAAATTAATAAAGGGGTTAGGTAAAAAGATTGTAAATCTGTACAACGATTTAAGCGATGCTGATTCGAGCTGGACAAATAGACGCTATGACTTTTATCTTATTTTTGGATCTACAGACGAGCTTAAAGCACCTTGGATACAGACCAATTGGAAACGGGACTTTCAGCCCTACTTTGACTTGCTATTGAAGCAGGTGAATAATTCAAATGAAACGGGGATAAGAGTAGACAAATTCAATTTGGAAAGAAGGATATCTAAAAATAATAATGAGACGTTTATATATCATGCCCCCATTAAAGTTGGACGACTAAAATGGGATGAAAAATCACATGAAAAATGGACTATTTCCGATAACTCAGAAAATTACTTTCAACGGTTTGAACTTTGGTCGCCAATTTGGACAATATGTGAAAGAAGAGATGTGCCTCCAGAAATTTATATAACAATAACTAATCAACGTAGTTTTCAAAATGGATATAAAATTGAGTTTGGCTATTTTATGGTGATTGCAGTTGCGAAAAACTTAAATATTGATTCAAAATCAATACTTAAAGAACTTTCTGAAAAAATAGACTCAAAAGCTACCATTTTCAAGACTCGAAGATGGGGAAAGCCCGAAAAGTTTGGCGACTGGAAATTCCTAAACTAGATTCAGGATACCTATATGGTTTTATACAAGGAAGAAAGTTTGCATACTTTCGACTTCAATAGTTTGGAGTTTCAGCCTCATTGGGAAGTGTTATATAAACATACCTAAATGCCCGATTGCCAGGCTTACGAAGTTTTTTTCAATACGTTTAAAAGTATTCTTTTTTCAGACAAAAGTTAAATATGTTTTATTTCTGACCTAGCCTTTTAAATCAATGCAAAGCGGGGCCTTGGCCCCGCTTATTTTTCAGTACTTATAATTCGAATGAAATATAAGTTGCAGACTATATTCCTAATTCACCATGGGCAAGCATATGTCTGTAAATCGTTCTGCAGTTGTCGAAGAATCCTGAACAGGAATTTTCAACATAGGTTTGCGAAGTAAAGGTGTCAATCACTTGGCCACTAGTATTGTAGACCGTTAGCGTGTAAACACACTTTTTTAGAAATTTTGCATTGCTTTCTTTTGTTGACTCGGTAACTTCAACTTTGTTTGTGGTTTCGGATGCTGTCGAAGTACTTGTTTTTACTTCTGCATTTTCTTTGGGTGCTTTTGTGTCCGTGCCTGCAAAAGCCGCTGTCGATAGCGCAGCTAGGGCTACCAAACTCATCAATAACTTTTTCATTGTTTTTAAGTTTTATTTGTTAAATAATGTATGCCTTTTGGGCATGTTTTAATTATCTGAGAATAAAAGTAATCACAAGAAATTGGACTAGGCTGAGCGATTCGTATTCGTGAGAGTTGATCTCATATTCGCTCTTACTTAGTTGATATTTAGTTTGCCCAGTAAACTGAAAGCCGCTCAAAAATTAGACTGAATATCCGTACAAATTTTCACCTCCCCATTCCTGCCATTCACCGAGTTTTCCCGAACGTTGATCTAAAGACCGTAGTCCAGGGGCGTATTGTGTCGTAGTTTT
>NZ_DDGR01000020.1:0-49115 GCF_002337775.1 Sphingobacterium sp. UBA1897 | reverse complement strand
AAATCTTTTGTCTTCGAATAAGTGTTCGATATCGGAGATAGCCGAATTAGCGAACGTCACTGTAGAGTTTGTAAAGCAGATCGAGGCAGAGAAGGCTAAAGCAAAATAAAACAGATTATAATATAAGATTTTAAGGCCACTTGGATACTGTTTAAGTGGCCTTTTTCTTTTTTATAAGTTAAGCTGGTCTTAGACAATACCATTTTGAATAAGCTCTCATTTAAATAAAAGTAATTGTAAGGCCGAAGCGACGAACTCAACTTTTTTAGAAAGGCTCCCTTGTCGGTTAATAAGGGAGCCTTGTATTTGAAAAAAATTAATTTAAATCACCGATTGTTTTGTTATCATCCCTTACTAAAGCAAGTAGTTTCTGAACAGCGGGTTGCCTCCATTTCTCGGGCATATCTCCGTCCAGGTAACTTAAATCCTCTGCTATAATTAGTTCGTATCCTTCAGACGATATTTTGGCATATTGGCCTACCTGACCACTTTCACCTAACTCAAAATCAAATAACTGTTCTGTTTCCGTTGTTAAAATAACCGGTATATCTTTATATATTTTAGTTTTTGTCATAGATTAAAATATTCTTTATTTCTTGATAGAAAATAGTTGTTAAAATAATAGCTCAAATTTTGAAAACGTTGGCAAAGACTTTGCAATGATCCATATGGCTTACGCTACCTATTCATGCTCCAGTTCTGATTTTTCACAGGCGAGAAGTTCATCTGCGCAGAGTTTCCCGAATTTATCAGCTGCTAACGGACTATCTGCGGTAATTAATTTTCTGTCAACGTGACAATCGCCGGCAATTTTTTTATTCAAAATTTCGATCCCAAGCTGTTTGAGTTTTTCGCCATAAAACCAGGGCATCTCGCCGGGCTGGTATCCACTTTCTGGCAAAGCCTTATCCATTTCATCAGGAAACGAATTAATCTTATATCCCTTAAAAGGAAACTCAGCGTCTCCGCAATCTGCTACGCTTAAGAGCGCTGCGGGGCCATGGCAGATTGCCAAGAGATATTTATCTTCCGCTATTACCCATTTGATAAGTTCTTTGACATCATTATTTTCAGGTAGTCCGAGCATTGCGCCATGCCCGCCCGGGATAAAAACGGCAACGTAATCAACATATCCTTTATTCGTGTCAGCTATAAAATCTCTCAGGTTGTGCGGGTTTGAAAATTGCGTATTATACTTGTCGAGGATTTTACCGATGTTTTCATCTTCATACGGCATAGCCCACATCTCAAATTTTACAGGAGCACCTGTTGGTGTGTAGAAGTCAACCTCAAATCCAGCCTGTTCAAAATGAAGAATGGGAACCAGTGTTTCGACCGGATGATTGCCCGTTGAAAACTTCTTTCCATTTTTCATGGTCATATACCGTTCTTCTGTGCAGAGCACAAGAATCTTTTTTCGGGTGTCCTTGTTGATATCACTGTACTTTTTTTTACTGTAATTTGTCTTGGTCGTAACCATCGTCTTTCTTGAAAAAAAAGAAGGTTCGTAACCAATGCCGTCAAATACAGGCTCTTTGCTCAAATCGTTTGAAAATAATGACATAGTACTATTTTTTATTGTTTGTAATTCGTGCTATTGAAAAGCTTCGAATGTCAAACTTTCCACATTTTATAAATCTTTAAGAGATAACAATATCCAAACCCGTGCTGTTTCGCCTAAAAAATATTTGTAAAAAAACAGCACCCAAACAAAGTCGTCAAACGGTCATGGCTGAAGAAAAAAAGGTAGTCTCGCAGGGTAAAATGAGTTGTCAGCAGATCTCAAAAATTATCATGGAGCAGATGTCCAAAATAAAAGTTCCATTACTGGAGCACATTTTGATGCAGTTCGAGCCTCTGAGTTCAATTTGAAAGGTTGCTTTGATGCCTATAGGAGAGGGGATGGCAGATGCCTATGTTGTATCCATTTAATAACCAACGGTCAAATATAGCTTTAACGCGTTGGTTATTTCATAAAATGAAAAGACAGTTTGATCTTAAATGGTTCTTCCATCGTTAGCTAACTCTCCGTCGTTGGCTTCCTCACGGTCATCAATCTCTCGTTCATCAATCTCTCTTTCGTCGTCTTCCTGTTCGTCAATTTCAGGAAATTCATTTTCTTCTTCGTTTCCCAGTTCTTCGTCGATGCCTAAATCATCCTGATCGGGCATTTCTGGAGTTTCATCGGGTTCATTTTCAAATATTTCCTCTTCAGGATTGTCCGGCACATCGTTCGGAAGATCCTCGGGCCCCTGTTGTGCAACAATTGCGAATGCAACGATAAGTATACCTTGATACCGATCCTGCGTAATTTGGTTTTTATTCATCTTTTAATAAATATATAAAGTGAACCTTCTTGGGATCGGTTTCGTTAACTGATAAACTACGCAATATAGATCGTTTAATACTTGAAATCGCTGTGATAGCATAGTGTCTATACCAGGTAAAGCATTAGTGCAAATATCAAGTATGTCGTTAATCCCTAAAATAATAAAATTGGTGCCCCAGATTGATAAATTTTTGGGGAGTAAAAGATCTTAATAATTTAAATTTAGCATTTTATTGATCACCTTCTCCAGATCGACGATGTCGAATGGTTTTTCCAGGTAGTCATCAGCTCCTGCCAGTTTAGCCAAGCTTTCTATATCTTTGTTCGCGGAAAGATAAATTACCGGTATTCTCTTGAATTCCTGATGGTTTTTGAGTAACTGAGTCGCTTCAATTCCTCCAATGGATGGTATCCAGTTATCCATTAAAATTAAGTCAGGCTTTGTCTCAGTAACCTTTTCTATCACGTCGTGGGAGGTAGAGGACACAGCTACTGAATATCCGAAGCTCTCCAATATCATAGAAATCATCTCCAGCAATTGTTTGTCATCGTCAAACAATAATATTTTCTTCTTTTCCATTCTTAAAATTTTTCGATCAGCGGAATAAGTTCGTCGATATCTATAGGTTTAGAAATATAACCATCTGCGCCAGCACTTAGGCATTTTTCCCGGTCACCGGACATGGCCTGAGCAGTAACCGCAATTATGGTAACATCGTTAAATATTTCGCTGGATCCCCTGATCCTGGCAATGCCTTCATATCCATCTATTTCAGGCATCATCATATCCATCAGCACGATATTGATATTTTTATGCTGATGGAGTATTTCAAGCCCTCCTGCTAAGGAAGCACTGCTTAGTACAGCATAACCTTTTGACTTAAGAACCAATTTTAGGGCAAAAATATTATAAGGTTCATCATCGATGATCAGAATCAATTTTTTATTGTCCATATTTTAATCAGTTGTATAACCATACACGTAATAATGAAAGCAATTGATCGGTATCCACGGGCTTTGAAATATAATCAGAGGCCCCGGCTATGATACACCTTTCCCTGTCACCGATCATGTTTTTTGCTGTTATGGCAATTATCGGTATTTCACTATAATGGGGATTTTGACGAATCATTTTAATCGTTTCATACCCATCCATTTCGGGCATCACCATATCCATAAGAATAGCAGAAATATCATCGTGTTCTTCAATTTTGTCTAGACCTTCCTTTCCGTCCATTGCAGAAACAACATTAATCTGATACCTTTCAAGCGCTTGAGAGAGATAATAAATAGTGCGTATATCGTCATCGACGATAAGAACTTTTTTATTTTGCAGTACTTCTCTGATGGTTCCTAAAGACGATTTTTTTGACCATTCTTCACCAGGATGGTTTCCTACTAAATGCAAAAACAGTCCAACTTCGTCCAGTATTCGCTGGTAGGAATTTGCCGTTTTGATGACAATCGAATCGGCATATTGCTTCAATTTTAGCTCTTCAGATTTCGAAAGATTCTTCCCTGTGAATACAATGATAGGTATATTTTCTAAACCGGGTTTTTGTCGTATCGAGTCTAATGTGTCATATCCCATATTGCCCGGAACGCCCATGTCCAGTATAACGCAATCTGCTTTATCAGAATAGAGACTGTCGACGCTTTCTGTAACGGTAGTCTTTATTTCAGAAATGATATCATAGCTTTCCAAAAAGTTAGCAAGTGCTGCTGCATGTTTTGAATTTTCCTCTACAATAAGCACCTTTTTCGGATTCCGGGCAAGTGCTTCCTCAATTTTTATAAACATCTGCGCCATTTGTTCCAGCGCAATAGGTTTATCCATAAAATCGATAGCCCCTTGGAGCAGACTTTCCCGTTTAACTTCAAAAGATGACATAACATGGACTGGAATCGGACGTGTAATTGGATTGTTTTTAATCTCTGCCATAACCTGCCACCCATCTTTTACAGGTAATTGAATATCCAATAAAATCGCCGTAGGCTTATACCTTATCGCTGCATCAGCTGCCTGGTCTCCACGCACGATAACTACCCCTTTATACTTTTGCTGCCGGGTATACCTAAGCAGCGCTTTAGCAAAATTAACATCATCTTCCACGATCAATATCACTTTATCGTCCTCTTTTATATCATTCCGGTCATCATCAACATCCGGCGGGATAATGTCAACGGTATGCGGATTACTGGACATTATGATGTCCTGTGTTTCTTCGATGTTTTCCGCAATGGACTGTATAAGCTCTTCCGTTGTCGGAACAGTATTTTCTTCCTGATTTTCGGGAATTAAAAGGGTAAAGGTACTTCCTTTTTTTTCCTGGCTACTTAAACGGATCTCTCCGCCCAACAGACGCGAGAGTTCACGGCTGATCGAAAGCCCAAGACCTGTCCCGCCAAATTTACGCCGTGTGGATCCGTCAGCCTGCTGAAAAGCTTCAAAAATGACGTCCTGTTTGTCCGGTGCAATTCCTATACCGGTGTCAGTTACGGCAAAAGCAATCTGTCCATCTTGTGCCTCGCTTGGGAAGACGGAAAGTGTGACTTGTCCCTCTTTCGTAAACTTGATGGCATTCGATAATAGATTCCGTAGGATCTGGTCCAGTCGCTGGCGGTCAGTACGTATTGTCTTTGGCAGGTTGTCTGCCAATTTTATTGTAAATGAGAGTGCTTTTTCCCTTATAATCGGAGAAAATAGATTGTCCAGGTCTTTTGTCAGATCCGAAATTGCAACCTGCTGATAATCGAGTTCCATTTTACCGGACTCAATTTTTGAAAGATCGAGAATTTCGTCGATAAGGGTCAATAGGTTTTTTCCCGATAATTGGATCACCTCGGCCGATTCAATCTGTTCGGTTGTCAGGTTCTTTTCGGGATTATCCGACATTAGGCGTGATAGAAGCAAAATTGAATTGAGCGGTGTACGCAGCTCATGTGACATATTTGCCAAAAATTCTGACTTATATTTCGTGCTCCGCGCCAGTTCTTCCGCTTTTTTCTGAATTTCCTGATTTCGGTCTGCTATCAGTATATTTTTTTCTTCTAGCATTGCAGAGCGTTGCTCCAGTTCTTTATTGGCTTGCAGCAGTTCTTCCTGTTGTACGCGTAGTTCTTCTTCGGACGTCTGGAGTTTTTGGGTATGGATTTCAAGATTTGCATTGAGATTTTCCAGCTCGGCATGCTGTGCCTGAAGTTCCTCTGTCTGCGATTGCGTTTCTTCAAGCAGCTGCTGTACTTTCAGCCGCGCCTGAGCTGCAACAATCGCTGCACCAATATGACGGCCCGCTTCTCTATAAAAGGGCATCTGGGGTTCCTTGAATTTCCTGAAAGAACCAAGTTCAATAACACCAATGCAGGTGTGACCATCAAAAATTGGAAGTAATAAGATCGAATGCAGGGGTAAATATCCTGCAGTAAAACTGACCACATTTTTCGAAGGATATGGATTTTCTATGATCCGTACTTTGCCGTCCACAAACGCTTGACCGACAGCGCCTTCTCCGGGTGCGATAAATTGCCGCATCGAATCTTCATGGCCGTAGGCTCCTATCAGTGCTAGCTGCGTATGCTCAAGGATATAAAGGGAGCCGTTGGCACATTCCCCATAAGTGACTAAGATTTGCAATGCATCGGAAACTAGATCTTCTTTCACTTTGTTGCCGACTAAAACTTCGTTTAGCAAGGCGAGCCCGGTCTGGCGCCATTCATTGTCGCTAAGTTCATCGAAAGATTGTTTTAACGAATCTGCCATATTGTTCAGTGAACCGGCTAAACTTCCTAGTTCATCATGCTCCTGGTCATTGATTTTAACCGAATAGTTTCCGGCAGCAATCTGTCCCGCAATACGTTGTGTTGCGACGAGTCTTTGGGTGATCTCCCTATCTTTTTTCTTAAGGTCTTGTTCGAGCTGTACCCGTTTCGCCAGGTCCCTTCTAAGCCTTATATAAGAAAATATGGTAATGAACAGCGAAAAAATCGCAGCGATGATCACAAAAAGTGAAGTCAATGTTGATGCCGTATTGAGCCTTCCGGACCTACTGTCGAGCAATTTCTCCTCATTGTCCACAAGTCTGGCGAGAAGCGCACGGCATCTGTCCATATATTTCTTGCCCTCCTCCATGTCCTCTAAGGTCACCGTACCCCGGGCCTTTTTTATGTTAACCAGTCCGGCCAGTTTATTCAATCGGGACTCGACCAGCTGGCCGATGCTATCTATTATTTTTTGCTGCGGGAGATTGTCCGATACCAGGTCACGGGCGGTGGCAATTGACTGAGGGAGGGAGCGGGAACTGCTATAATAGGGTTCCAGAAAATGTTCTCTTCCGGTGAGCAGAAACCCCCGCTGTCCAGTCTCGGCATTTTGCAGGTCGATCAAAATTCTGTTCGAGCGTGCAATAACACGTCTACTGTGATCAACCATTTGACTATTATGGATCTGATTACGGATACTTAGATATGATGCTGTCGAACTGGTCAATAACAGGGCCAGTGAAAATCCAAAGCCGATCTGCAGATCTCTTAAAAAACGTTTTGGCATTGCCTGGTTCAATTTAAAGGTAAAGAAAAATAAAAAGTAGTTCCTCCTGTGGGGGCACTGCGTACACCGATAGTTCCATTGTGCTGCTTAATTATTTCAGCGCAGATATAAAGACCAATCCCCAGACCCTGAAAGTTTACGGACGATTCTTCCACACGGTAAAACTTATCAAACACGTGTTTTTGCCTGTTTTCCGGGATACCTATACCGCAATCGGTGACAAATACACTAACTGAGTCAGATTCATATTGTATGTCTACTGTTATACAGGGCCTATTGACTGAATATTTTATCGCATTACTGAGAAAATTGATCAAGACTTGCTCTATACGCCTCTTATCAGCTTTTATCATGTGGTTGATAAGATTGGGATCGTAATGAAAATAAAAATCAACATCGGCATTCATCTGTCTCATTGAGGATATAGTCTCTTCAATCAGGTTTTCAATTACAAAATCCTCTTTTCTTAAATTTAGCTGGCCGCTATCAATTTTAGAAATATCGAGCAGGTCTTTTATCAGCTCCTGTAATTTATCTACATGTCCATCTAGGGTAAGGAGATGTTTTTGGATAGAAGAAATGTCGTTTAAGCCGATCAGACGCATCATAAATTGCACATAACCCTTAATACTGGTCAGAGGTGTCTTTAGTTCGTGGCTGGCAATGCTCAAGAATTCGTCTTTCTTTTTTTCCAATTGTTTTCTGTGGTCAATGTCCGTCAGGGTTCCCACCCAAATTGGGCCCGATTCCTGCTCGCGTATCGGTGCTATGCGAAGAAGAAAATATTTGTAATTTTCTGCGCTAAGCTCTTTGATGCGGACTTCTTTTTCATAAACCGTTCTGTGTGACACAGCGTCAGTCCATAGCATTTTGATCTCCTCGTCATCGGGATGTGTGGGTGGAAAAGATTCAGCGGACCGAGCAAATCGGTACCATTGGGAATTGACAAATTTTATGCCCCCATCAAAATTTGCAGTGAAAGCCAGCTGCGGTAAGGATTCGAGTGTCAGGTGGAGCTGGTCAACCTGTTTTTCAAGGGCACGCTGGGCTTTTTTGCGTTCTTCGATTTCAGATAGAAGCTGTTCCTGCATTTTATTGAGAGCGACTGTCTTTTCATGGAGATCATAGAAAGTTTTGACTTTCAGATTCAGGATATCCGGATCGACAGGTTTAGTGACGTAATCATGACCACCGGAAGCATATCCCTGCGTAATGAATTTTTTGTCCTTGCTGACTGCCGATAGGAATATTATCGGGATATTTTTTGTTTTATTGAGGCCACGTAGGGTTGCTGCAACTTCAAATCCATCCATATCCGGCATCTGGACATCCAGAATAATGAGTACGTAGTCGGTTTTCAGGGATTTTTTTAGCGCTTCCTCACCAGAGAGGGCAGTATCCACTAAAAAATTTTTTGATTCTAAGAGCTTCTTTAATGAAAATATGTTTTCTTCTTGGTCATCTACAATTAAAATCATGGTTTCTGCATTTATGTTTAACGGTAGTTTGAGATTGTATAAGTAAATGTTAAATATACACAGTTTATTTGTATCAACGAATTCAACTCTGTCCTAAAGGGAAAATTTTTGATAAATTATAAAAGCCGGCAGCAAATATAGATTTAGCCGTTTATAAATTGGGGTAATATAGAAAATCGATACAAGTCTACCAAAACTAGCTTTGCGGTATTTTTGTTGATCATGTTTTCCTCATTAGTTCATATTTTGATTATTTATTCGACTCGGTTTTAAAACATTTTTGGAGGGCAAATGGTTGGGTAAAAAAGCAGATAGATTAGAAACAATTAGGTTGTTTTTAATCTATCATTAAGGATACTTAAAAATAAATGAACTATTGTAGCTTCAATAATGCATAGAAATAAACTCTAATTATCTGATATAGTATTTACTATCGTCTTAAAGCGTATGATTGATTTACAAAAAATATTTGCAGATGGGGTGGTCCCAGATCGAAAGTGCTGCAGCTAATTTTAAAGGGGGGATTACAGCTTACACGCTTGAAGAGAAAGTAGACCAAAGCACAGCAAAAATATGGAGAAAATATTTTGGTAACTTTTGAAGGAATACTTGCGAAGCTATTTTAGCGATTTGCGAAAAGGCCTATCCGCATTAACCGAACGATAAACCGCGAGGGAAAATCATTTAATGTTTACAGCAAGCCTGCTCATTTTTCGTGATTTTTCCTCGCAACTATATCTTAGGGTTTCAAAACTACTTTAACGCAATCGTCTTCTTTCTCATTGAAGATTTTATAGCCATGCTCCGCTTCAGTAAGCGGAATGGTGTGGGTGATAATATCATCGAGAACTACTTTATTTTCGCTGACGAGGTTGACAAGCTTGTCAATATAGTTAAGAACAGGGGCTTGACCCTGCTTAATGGTGATACCTTTATCAAAAATCCTGAATAGTGGGAAATTATCGTATGGTGAACCATATACGCCCATGATCGATACTGTTCCCATTCGTCTGACCGCTTCAAAGCACATTTCCAATACTTTTATCGACCCTTTTTCAAAATTTATCGTTGCTTTTACTTTATCCATAAAATTTCGTTCGGGCTCAAAGCCTACTGCATCTACGCACACGTCGGCTCCTCTTCCGTTAGTCATTTCACGAATTGCCTGAATAACATCTACTTTATGTGGGTTTAGGATTTCAACGTTATTGACTGCTTTCGCTTTCTCCAACCGATAGTCCAGTGGGTCTATAGCGATAACTCGACCAGCACCATTAAGCCATGCTGCTTTTTGAGCCATCAGGCCGACAGGACCCGAACCAAAGATTGCAACAGTTTCACCGCCTTTCAGATTTGCCCAATCAATCGCAGACCATCCGGTAGGAAAAATGTCTGTTAAAAACAAAGCCTGTTCATCAGTCAGGTGTTCGGGAATAATCCGAGGACTGATATCGGCATAAGGAACGCGTACATATTCAGCCTGACCGCCAGAATATCCTCCGTAAAGATCAGTATAGCCGAAGAGTGCACCACCTTTTTGATCCATCAAATCCCCGTTGGGACCATAGTGTTTAAAGTTTGAATTCTCGCAGGCAGGAGATGCTTCATGCGTACAGAAAAAACATTTTCCGCAAGCGATCGGAAAGGGGACTACTACACGGTCGCCTTTTTTTAGATTGGTGATTTCTGAGCCCACTTCCTCTACGATGCCCATAAATTCGTGTCCCATGATCAGGTTTTCCTTCTGCGGGACTGCACCGCTTAGAATATGTAGATCGGAGCCACATATTGCGGTCGCGGTTACTTTTAGAATGACGTCTCTTGGGTCAAGTATAGCTGGGTCAGGTACATTATCGACCCTGATATCGCCGGGCTTATGGAATACTGCTGCTTTCATAATTTATATTTTAGAATGTGTGTACATTTAACCAATTATTAATCTGTGTTTTAAAGGAACACATCCAAAACAACTTTGGTTCAAAAAATAATAGCACACAACTATTCACAACTCAATGAAGGGTATTTTTCTCAAAAGATAACGTATATGCAACATCAATATGTGTCAAACCATTAGGTGTTCGGTGATGTTCACGGTGAAAGAATAATTCATTAAATGAAGGTGATGAAGATTAAATAGAATAGGTTGTATGGCGGAATGATATTATTTTTAAATTCACTAGAATCAATCTCTGTCGAAGAGTCTTCGAATTGCTCTATTGTTTTTTTGAGTTCTTTCCGCTCGCAACAATACTAAGGCTAATCAATAACAGCAATGATAAGGTAATTAGGTAAGGTCTTTTGCTTTAGCTCAAAGCCGCCGAAGCCCGTTAACATGTAACCAATTAACAAGGGAGGCTTTTTATTTTTCCCTTTTCTGCTTTACCAGCACGATCCAATCATCTTGTACGCTTTCTGTAACCACCAATAATCGCGCATCGTCTATTGACAATAAATCGTCCTCCCAAAGTGGAGTTGTGCAAGTTCGAGCGAGCAATTGCTCCAGATTTCCTTTCATGGGTTTATAGGCATGCGCACCGCATTTCCGCCATAAGTAAGTGAAGTTTAAGCCAATCCTTTACTATAAATTATATCGCTGACAATGAATGTGATAAAAATTAAATCATTTCTCGCTGTTGATTGTTTGCTAATAATATTAGTAATTTTGAATGCAGCAATTACCAAAAATCAAAGGCGACAATACAGGGCCTTTGATACAATTGAAAAAAACATGGAGAGGAGTATAGTACATTGTGATCTCGATACATTTTTTGTATCTGTCGAGCGTTTGCAGAACAGCAAGCTCATCGGAGTACCTGTGCTCATAGGAGGAAGTAGTGACCGTGGGGTAGTTGCATCTTGTTCCTATGAGGCCCGCAAGTTTGGGGTGCATTCGGCTATGCCAATGCGGCTGGCGCTGCGCATGTGTCCAGAGGCGGTGGTCGTACGGGGCGATCACGATCGGTACAGTCATTATTCGGGTATAGTTACACAAATTATCGAGGAAGAAACGCCTATTGTCGAAAAAGCCAGTATAGACGAACATTACCTTGATGTCTCCGGTATGGACCGCTTTTTTGGCTGTTGGAAATGGACACAGAAACTCCGCCAGCGTATTATCCGAGAGACTGGATTGCCCATTAGCTTTGGCCTGTCGGTCAACAAGACCGTCTCCAAGATTGCCACCGGTACGGCCAAACCCTGTGGTGAAAAGCAGGTGCAAAACGGTGCCGAAAAAGGTTTCCTCGCACCACTATCCATCCGTAAAATTCCCATGGTAGGCGAGAAGTCCTTTACCTTGCTCCGAAATATGGGAATTTCCAAAATCGGAACCTTACAGCAGATGGAAGTGTTCACCATGCAAAAGGTCCTCGGGGAAAATGGGATCAACATCTGGCGTAAAGCCAATGGGCTCGATGATTCCCTCGTGTTGCCTTTTCGGGAGCAAAAGTCCATGTCCAAAGAAAATACCTTTCAGCAGGATACCATCGATATGGACGTACTTCGCCGAACGCTGATCAGTATGGTCGATATGCTCGCTTTCGATCTGCGCAAAGAGCAGAAGCTGACGAGCTGCGTTACCCTCAAGATCCGTTACAGCAACTTCGATACCCATACGCAGCAGTTGCAGATTGGCTATACCAATTCGGATCGAAAGCTTACCGATGTGGTACTTGCACTCTTCAAGAAACTCTATAGCCGCAGGATGCTGATACGGCTTATCGGGATCAAATTCTCCGGTCTGATCTATGGTTCCTATCAGACCGATCTCTTTGACGACAGTGCCGAGGAGGTCAACCTCATGCAGGCCATGGACAAGATCCGAAAACGCTATGGGGCCGAATTTCTGATGAAGGCCATCTGTGCACCGCTGCCAGAGAAAGGAGGGGAGCATGCTCCTAAATCTACATAGCTATTATAGCCTGCGCTTTGGCACGCTCAGCCTGCAGGATCTTATTTCGGGCATGCTGGCCGGCGGTTATGACACTGCCGTGCTTACCGATATTAATAACAGCTCGGGATCGCTGGATTTTATCAAACTGGGCCGTGCTGCCGGACTGAATTTACTGGCGGGAATGGAATTCCGCGCTGGCGATCAGCTTTGTTTTGTCGTCATTGCCAAAAACGAACAGGGCTTTCGTGAGATCAATGAATACCGCACCAAACTCAATCTGGAAGACAGCGCTATACCAGAGCGTGCGCCCGAATTTGAGCAGGTCTTTGTCATCTATCCCTTTAGCAAGCTTAATGGTTTTCCATTGCGGGATTTTGAATACATCGGCATCCGGCCCAGCGAGCGCACACGGGCCCAGCTGATGGACCGCAAGGTGCTCGATCGCTGTGTAATACTCGCACCAGTCAGTTTCCGAAAGGCCGACTATACCTTACATCGGCAGTTGAGGGCGATTGATAACAACTTGCTGATCTCGCAGCTCGGCGATGAGCAGATAGCTGCTGAGGACGAGGTATTTATCACTCGGGTTAAGCTGATGCGCTTATTTTCCGACTTGCCCCAATTGCTGGCCAACACCAACCGTATACTAGGCCAGTGTTCTTTCAGCTTTGATTTTACCAGCGTCAAAAATAAAGCAACCTTTACCGGTAACCGCTACAACGATAAGCAGCTCCTGCACAAGTACTGCATGGATGGCTTTACCAGGCGCTATGGCCGCAATGATCGGGTCGCGACCGAACGTATCCAGCGGGAGCTCGAAATTATCGAAAACCTGCGTTTCTCCAGTTATTTCCTGATTACGGACGATATCTGCCGCTATGCGCGTGGGCGCAATTTTCACTATGTAGGCCGTGGGTCGGGGGCCAATTCTGCTGTCGCTTACTGCTTAGGGATCACCGATGTTGACCCCATTGCACTCAAGCTTCCCTTTGAGCGTTTTCTCAATCCCAAGCGCAAGAGTCCTCCTGATTTTGATGTGGACTTTAGCTGGAATGAGCGCGACGAGATGTACGATTATATCTTTAACCGTTATCAGACCGGTCATACAGCCTTGATGGGCGCCATGAGCACCTTTCGCTCCCGGAGTATCCTGCGCGAGCTGGGCAAGGTATATGGGCTACCCAAGGCCGAGATCGACCGTCTCGTGCATGAACCCGAGCATATGCTCAACAAGAATGAGGTGACCAACACCATATTAAGCGTGTACAACCGCATGGCCGATTTCCCCAATCAACGCACCATACACGCCAGTGGCGTGCTGATCTCGGAGGAACCATTGACCTGTTATTCCGCAATGGACAATCCGCCTAAGGGATTGCCGACCATGCAGTTTGATATGTACGTGGCCGAAGATATCGGTTTTGAAAAGTTCGATATCCTTTCGCAGCGCGGTATCAGCCATATCAAAGATTGCCGTACCATTGTGCGCGAAAACTTGGGCGTGGTCATTGATACCGACAATCCCAAGCGTTTTTTTCAGGATGTCCATATCGCAGCGCAATTAAAATCAGCCAATACCATCGGTTGCTTCTATATCGAGAGTCCGGCGATGCGGCAGTTGCTCACCAAGTTACGTTGCGATGATTACCTGACTTTAGTGGCTGCCTCATCCATTATTCGTCCCGGGGTGGCCAGTTCGGGCATGATGGGCGAGTATATCCGTCGGCATCACGACTCCACTACAGTCGTCTATCCGCATCCTGTGTTCAAAGAACAGCTCGAAGAAACCTATGGCGTGATGGTCTATCAGGAAGATGTGATGAAGATCGCCAATGCCTATGGCGGGCTCGATATGGCCGATGCCGATGTGCTGCGGCGGATGATGTCGGGCAAATATCGCAGCAAAGACCATCTGATCGAAATTGAGGATAAGTTCTTTTCCAACTGTAAGACGAAGGGCTACCCCGAAAAGATTAGCCGCGAGATCTGGCGGCAGATGGAAAGCTTTGCCGGTTATTCCTTTAACAAGGCGCATTCAGCATCCTTTGCCGTAGAGAGTTATCAGAGTCTTTTTCTCAAGACCTACTATCCTTTGGAGTTTATGGTTGCGGTGCTCAACAATTATGGCGGGTTTTACAATCGTAAGGTCTATGTGAATGAAGCGCGAATTTCAGGTGGCAATATCTGCCTGCCCTGTGTCAATCAGTCGGTCTTTAATACGTCCATTCAGGGTAAGGATATTTACCTGGGTTTTGACTGCCTGCTCAATTTGGAAGGTAAACTGGCCCATCGCATTATTGAGGAGCGTGAAGCCAATGGCAAGTACACCAGTCTAGAAAACTTTGTCAAACGGACACAGACGGGTATTGAGCAGGTCGTTATCCTAATTCGTGTGGGTGCCTTGCGTTTTACGGGGACGGGGAAAAAGCAATTGCTGTGGGCTGCTCATCTGATGATGAGCAAGCATAAGCCTGTCGCAGCAGGTATGGCGCTCTTTGAGACCGAAAGCCGCAAGCCTATTCTTCCGCCTTTGGAAGAAAATATCTTGGAGGATTATTACGACGAGATGGAGCTGATTGGCTTTTGCGTAACGGGTACGCTATTTGATCTTACCAAAAGCGATTACCGGGGCGATATGCCCGCTCGGGAACTCCATCTGCATGAAGGAAAGATAGTCCGCGTGGTGGGGGATTTTGTCTGTGAGAAATTTGTGAAGACCAAGCGTGGCGACCTGATGAAATTCGGGACTTTCCTCGATGCTGAGGGGCGATTTTTTGATACCGTCCATTTCCCGCAGAGCCTAGCCAAATATCCGCTCCGTGGGGCCGGAATCTATTTGGTTGAAGGCAAAGTTATCCTTGAATACGGATGCCCTTCCGTTGAGGTGATCCGCTGTGCGAAGATGCCATTGAAACCTGATCCGAGGAGTGAGTAGTATTTTCTTTTGGATAAACGGGCAAACGCTCTGCAACGAGGATTGTTCTTTCCTCACAGGGATCACGTTGTGATGCGGTAAGGTACATCGTTATAAATTTAAAATCATTGCCCCATGGATCAACTTAGTTTGTTTGAAAATGAAGGATATATTTTTCCAGAAGATCTCCTGGAATTTGAGCCAAATTTTATTACCCAGCTAGAAGCTGATCAGCTGTTTGATTTCCTGTTCAGGGAAGTGCCTTGGCAGCAGACATCCAAAAAAATGTATGATCGAACGGTGCTGACCCCTCGGTTGACAGCCTGGTATGGTGATGAGGATGTAGACTTACAGCTGGCCGGAAAAATGATAGGCGTTAACGAATGGCTTAAGCCTTTAAAGGCGTTGAAGGAGCGGATAGAAAAGCGGTTTCATTGTACTTTCAATTCCGTATTGCTCAATTTATATCGTGACAACAATGATTCAGTAGCCTGGCACCGCGATCGTGAAAGCGAATTAGGCAACAGACCCGTGATTGTGTCGGTGAGTCTGGGGCAAGCACGCTATTTTGATTTCAGAAAAGTGGACGATCACAGCAAGAGGTATTCATTACTCCTTAAGCATGGCTCGTTACTATTGATGAAAGGTAATCTGCAGGAGATATGGGAACATCGCATTGCAAAATCCACGCAAAAGATGAGTGCACGTATCAACCTGACTTTTCGCCTGATCAACGAACAAAAGAGAAATAATATATAGGCATCTATTTAAGACCAGCTTTTTCTGTGCTCAACTTTTTTATAAAAGATCAAACGAAAGCAAATCAACCCTTGTTATATCCATACTTTCATAAATTAGGTTAATAACAGGTAGTAAAAACCTTGAGATCCCCCTCCTCAAGGTTTTTTTTTTTAAAACGAATTTTATATTTCTGTTGTCCTTTATACGAAAAATGAGAAGATTGCTTTTGCTGGCTTGATTTGCACTTGTTAGGCCAGCATTTTTTTGAAACCGACTATCCCATTATTGGGATCATAACTATATATCAGGGCTGGTTTATTCCGGCCTTTTTTAGGATATAAATCCTATCTTAGTTCTATGCTGTACAATCCCTTTGAACAAGTCACCAAAAGTTCGTTTCGCGAGCTCGTCGAGTCAGGCTATGCCGACTTTGTGCTGCAGCGTTTTGAGTGGCCCGATGTTAAGGAAAAGACAGGCTTTCTGCTTACGCCTTATGATGATAAGGAAGCCGCCGATCAGCATGCCCATCAACTGGGGGTAAAGGAGGGAAGAGCCTTGCAGCTGCCGCAGGATGCCGATAAGATCGAAAGCTTGTTGGAAGCAGGATCAGGCTATCGTATTTTTCTCAATCGTATCAAAGAGGAGAACTGGGATAAGCGTATGCTCAAGCTATACGAGAAAAATATTGTCAATTACCTGCGTACCAAGACCAGGTTTCAGCGCAAAAATCCGATCGATATCCTATTCTCCCTAGCATATGGTCGGGTAGTGGCTACCATTACCGATGGGCAGACCAAAAAGAAAGTATTTGCTATCGAGATCCTTCGGTAATCAGATCCGGTCCGAACCAGAAAGCAGCCATTTTCTTGTCGTAGGGCAATCCATATTTACAGCACAAATTGCGTATATTCGTATCAAAGCCAAACAAAAAAGGATACCATTATGTGCTGGGATATTAGCCTACATACCGATATTGAGATTATCAAAAAGACCTTTCCGCAATTGCGGGACGAGCGTCGTCAATTGGATTACAACTATGATTACCTGGAAAACGTCCAGGCCATTACCTTTCCCAAATATCCGATCCTGTATAAGGACAAGGACTCAAGCCAGCTTGCATTGACCGAGATGGAGTGGGGGGTATTGCCTACCTATATTGACGATCCCAAACTGCAGGCCGATCGGCGGCGCAATATGATCAATGTGCGTAGCGAGCGTATCCTGGAAGATAAAAAGTCCTATTGGTACCGCTTGCGCAAGCAACGTTGCCTTATCCCTGTGAGTGGTACCTTTGAGCATCGTGCGGTAAAGGGCTGGAAAAAGAAAGTACCTTATTTCATCGGCGAAGCGGGGAGAGAGCTATTCTATTTACCAGGTTTGTACCAGTGGCATGAGACGGTGGATGAGGATGGTGCGGTTGAACGCGTGGGTTCCTTTGGAATGCTTACAAGGGCAGCCAATGAAGTGATGGCCAATATCCATAATGATGGCCCCAACAAACATCGTATGCCTTTGTTCTTGCCTGAGGACCTCGAGCGTCAATGGATCGAGGATATAAACGAAGAAGATATGCCGCCGATTTTTCGATTTGAAATGCCCAATGAAAAGTTGAAACATTATCCAGTTTATACCTTGAGAGGATATCCAAACCGCCCAGATGGTAAACATCGTTATGAGCAATTTGATTGGGAAGGATTGCCACCATTGGGGAGTGATAAGGTGCAGACTTCGTTGTTTTAATCGAAGGCCACATATAGCTAGCACCTTAGTTTACTAAGGTGCTTTTTGCTTTTCTTATCCGCGGGCGATCCTATCTTAATTGTGTGCTATCCCATATAAATCTTTTGGAGGCGGCTGGTTAGCAATTCAATTTTTCCTTCCAAAATAAGATGATAAAAGTTTTCGAAACCATCCTGATAGATTACCTGTTCGAGCGATTTTATTTCATCTCGGATTTGATCCTTGAGTGAAGATCGTCTTGGTATTCATTTCCATAATAGGTTAGCTATTTTTAAATATTACGCCAAACTTCCTTTTACAAAGGTCGCGCGCAATGAAATTATTTTATTGTTGCAATTCCAGTTTTCAATTTATAGGCATTTCTTTACAGAAAAGGGCTCGAAAGACCAACCGACAATTTAATTGTTAGATCTGATATATTTCATTGCCCTCAGTCGCATAGGAGCTACTATAATTCAATTCAGCATTTAGCTCTATAGCAAAAGTTTTTGTGAGATATTCTAATTCTTCCATTAAAAAGGCCACTAAGACAGTTCGGATCTTTTCTATTTTATACGCTTTAGAATTTATAGATGCCACTAAGTACCTGTCTTTTGTTTCCTCCATTGGGGAAAGAGAGATACGATCGTTGTTGACTGAGTAGATTTCTATCCTGTCGTTGTCCGAATCTGTATTAAAAAACAAGTATCGACTCTCGTAAAAGGAGGCCGAGCCTACTTCATTTTTTAACTTCCCACATATCCGGAATGAAAAGTAGTCGGGCAAATTCCCGTCGGATTCATAGATAAGATCTAAATTCCGATTAGCTAACAGCAGCACAAGATAAGGTGAGCGAATTACTTTTTTTATCTCATTTAGAATAGTATAGAAGTCTTTTCTATAAAATGGTGCAAAAGCAATTCTAAATTCTGAAGGCTCATTACAGACCTGATGAAAGGTTTTTAGCTTGGCTTGAAGAGATTTATACATTGGGTATTTTGTTGATTTAGTTATATAATTTTAAGCTATTCATTATGACAATTCGTTGAAAGTCCTGTTAAGATAATAATTCTACTGGAGAAATAAAATTATAAACGCTAAGCCTGCTGGCCATATTAGGATTTCAGGTCAATACACCTATCAAAAGTGTCAAGATAATTTCCGAAGTGGTGGCTTTTGGTTCGTTCGATAATAGATATCTTCACTACTTAAAATTCTGATACCTCATATAAGTGAATATCCTACCCAAATATTTTGTAGGGGGGACTGCAAAAGTGGCAAATCGCTGCTGCAAATTTAAGGGTATCAACACGGATAAATATTCATCAAGCAATTGCTGCGCTATGGCTACATTGGTAGGAGCAAGCTTCCTACTCAATAGCTTTTCCACCTTGACCCATTCCCTCATTTCATGATCAGTAGATTCTTCCATAGTGTCTTCGGTTGTGCAGATAAAGGAGATCAGCTCGATCGGATTCTCCTCATTATGGTGAATGGCATTTTTAAAAGGCCGTTTGATTTTTACCGTCAAATTTAATTCTTCGAACAGTTCACGTCGTAATGATTCCTCATAAGATTCTGACGCCTCCACTTTTCCGCCCGGGAATTTTTTTTTTACTTTTAATGGTTTTATGAGATTATTATCGACCTATCGAATTCGTGTTTGGCATTAGTCGGCAAGTTCACCCTATACCAATTTCCCTTATTCCTTGAGGTTTCCTGAAAACATAAAAGCCAGTCCATTTTTGTATAAAGATGAAGGTCTTTCATACCAATGGTTTTGTGGTGCACAGTCATTAGGAACTAAATCATGTGATTTCAACAGTAGAATTCAAGAGTTTTCATGACTCAAAGTCACCAATATTTTTAGTGATTTGTTAAAAGCGATTTTAGAATCGAATTATTAAACTGAGCAAAATGCCATTGGGCGGCAAAGTGCTATAAAAATTATAGTCGTTAATTTCAAAAGCTAAGCGATACAGTTAAAAAATATTATGCACATTTGGTTCCTAAATTTTCCGTAAATTAGTGATACTAATTAACATATTATGAAAAGATTAAACCTATTAATTTGCATAGGAATATGCGTGTCATCCATTTCTTGCTCTTCCGTTCAGGAGATTCTTCCAGGATACAAAATGTATGCAGCGCCAAATGGTGCGGACAAGCCAGGTAGAATTTATAGGCTTGGCAATGACAAAAAAACAGATTTCTTAGTGGGCTATGTCGAAGTAAATCCTGCTGCTGAAGTTATTGTAATTCCAGAACGCGAACAGACGAAAACATTCAGTTTGGGTGCTTTAATGTCATTTGTTTCTGCTGGTGGGACAACTATTGGGGCAAATGGTGGCTTAAATATAGATCAGCTGTCGAAATTTAAAATTAAATTGAATGATACACATGTTTATAAGGTGAGCGATCAAGATATTGTAAAAATCTATCCTGATCTTAAAAAACGTTTAATGGATGATATTAAGATATTTGGTCATAAAGATCCGAAATATTTCATTGTTCGAGAAGCTGTCACAGCCAAAGAGATTTTTATACAAATGGATAAGTCTCTAACTTCGGATTCAAATGTTAAGGCTAATTTGGAAAAGCTGATAGACGGAAAAGCAAATGTAAAATGGTCTAACTCGGCCAAAGATGAAATAAAAGTGTCTCTGGATCAGGGACTATTTGTGTTCTATAAGCCAGAGCAGATTGTTTTAAGCAATAGTATAGACGGAAGTGGTAAAATAGCAATCACTAAGGTCGATAATGAGAGTTTACAATTATTATCTATCGGTGATTAGCAATGAAACTCATATATATATTATTTTTTTTGTCTATACTTTTCATTATCAACTGCTCACCTTCAAGGAGAAATTTAGTTCGTAAAAATCGAGCTGTAGAAGAAAAAGCGAAAGTTCTCTTGAAATGGTATGATACCCTTGTAAAAACGCCAACTTTGCATACTTATGTTTTTGAAACCAAAGTTTTTAATAAAAAAGACATTCCTGATCCCGACTTTGATTATATTTTTATCAATCCAAGTTGGTGTTTTGATGAAGATGCATGTGCTTTTCAAACGGATCGGGATCTAGTGAAGAAAGCCAAAAGATTTATGATTAGGGCTTACGGGGAAGGGTATGATTCATTATTTCTAAAGCCTGAATTAGAAAAAGCTTATACTTATCTAAAATCAAAAAATCTGAAATACGATAATGTATGGTTACAGGTTCCAGTGCAAAAGCCGGACAGGGCAAATGTAGACAGCATCCTCAAAGAAAGCTATCTACTAAGTCCAAAATTGCCAGCTTTTATGCCTGATGATGAGTTTAGAAAAATATTTAAAACCTCGTACGAAGATTATGACCGAACAAATCGACTAAATACATACTACAATATTAAAAGGGAATGGGTTAAGTATGAGCTTTTTCAAAAATATTACGCACAGGCATTTGAAAATATTTCAGAATTAGTAGAGTCAGACCGGTATAATCCCAAATTTAAGATGAGTGACCTTCCAGGACCAATGTTAGACTCTTTAAAGACTCGCTTTAATTATTTAAAAAGCTTACTACCTGATTCTCTGCAGCAAAAAATTTCATCAAGTACATTGAAGATAGGTTACCTATCGCAGCCTTACTTAGCACCTAAATTATATCTTGAAAATTTTGGACAAGACGTTTATATTTCACCGTTACTCATTCGAGCAGCTGTTATCAGTGGACTTCTAGACGTTTTCGAATATTCAAGCAGAGTTATAGGTTTTGAAAATCCAAGGTTATTTTCTGTTCTTTTGGTTGAAAATTATAATAATGTTGTGGAAAGATCCTTTAAACGGTCGAAACCTCGAAAAAGTTTGCTTTCAGTTGAGATGGATATTTTCTATCCACGTATCCAAGAGAAATGGAGAACTCAATTCGATTTCGTTTTATTGCACGAGGTTGGGCATATTATTGATAAAAAGTTCACGGAAGAACAATGTGATTGTTTTGCCATAAATATTTTGAAACGTAATTTTCCAAAGGTGGATCTAGGTATTTTTAACAATTTGGTTTTTACTTATAAAAATGACTATTGGGGGCGTTCGGATGATGAGTTAGTACGTGAAATTTTCAGAGAGCGATATAATGGAGCTATCAAAATGAGTGAAAGTCCAAAAACTATAGATTGTCTAAAAATTGCGTATTCGAAAAATTAATATTTTAAGTGAGCTAAAAAATATCGATAATAAATAATTGTAGTAATTCCAAATAATATTACACTTTTAGTTTAGATGAAAGCTCGAAGTTGGCACAAGATTGAAAATTTTAGATGGGAATACAATCATTACAGACTGGACAGCACACTGAATGATTTAACTCCCAAAGAATTTGTTAATTTACAGCTCACAAGGCCCGAAACTCCACTTTTGACTGTGTGAACAAGGGGGAGGAGGTCATAAGTTACTGCGAAATATGGTATTATATTTCCGAGGTAAGGTCTACAGTTCTTTCAAGATTGAAACACTGAAATTCAATAGAAAACCGTATTTGAGATACAAACTTTTGTCTTCGTAAATCCATCAACGGTTAGAGAAGCAATTAAATCATTATCTAATCTGGGTATTGTACAATGAAATCCCTGTAATCCTCAAGCATCCGAGTATTGAACGTTTTAATCTTATGGTTAGATCGCTTGAATATCAGGGTAAAATTATACCGATCACAGCTTTATCCTACAATAAGTTATGGAAGTACTTTTGGCACAATGTTTTATAATTCTTTTGTATTCAAAAGTCTCCCGGCTGGTAATCAATTAAAGAATAATCTTTATCAACAGGTATTTTTTAGAATATCTGTTCCTATTTATAACAGAAGTGTAGTTAAAAATAGCCTTTCTCAGAATGCAGTATTACGAAAGCAATTATTAAACAATTTAAGCGGCGAAAGATTACAGAGGAATAATCAGTTAAAGAATTATATCATCAATTGGCGGTCAAACTATAAGATGTATAATTCCAATGCCAGTATTTGTATTGCAATGAAAGGTGCACTTAATGATGCCGAAATTAATTTTAAAAATGGAAAAATCAACTACAGTGAACTTCATGATGTAAGAGCAAGATATTTGAGCTCCGAGCGTGAAAAGATAAGATCAATGTATAATTGTTATTTCCACAAATTTTTAGTAAACAACCTTATAAGCAATTTGTAATAAAATTTTAATAATAAATGAAAAAAATATTCTTTTTGACTCTTATGTCAACATTTTCCTTAGGTATAGCCTATGGACAAGAATCTCTTGAGATCTATAAAAAGACGGATACCGTTCCGAAAGTAGTCTACAAAGTACTTGATGATCGAGCGCATGCTACAATTGAAATCCAAGGCAAAGATTATTTGGATGATATTGTACCAACATTGAAAGCTGAAGGTATAAATTCGATAGGGCATAGTACTGAGAAGAAAGCTTTGGTGGTTGAACTGAAACCTGGATATAAACCAGTTTTAATAAATTTGTCTACATTAAAAAACAAATATACCAACGTAAAATCTGAACGAGTATTATTTAAAATTGATGACCGGTTTGTTCAACAGAATCCCGATGAAGTTTTAGTTGATTTTCTTTCCCCCATATCGTTTTGCGCTCTCCCTGCTCAATGTAATCACCTGATCATATTGCCAAAGGGTATTCTGTTCGTATAGTAAACGATATGATCAATAGTATCGATATCTAGTCACTTTTAACCGTATGAAGCTCGAAATTGTAGTAATCTTAATCGACAGGGTACTATTTTTTAAATTTCATGAAACCGTTCCCATTATTTGGGAGCGGTTTCATGAAATTTAGTTGCGTCTAACCGTCAAATACCTTAAACCTTTGCTGTAATTTGGGGTAACCAATATGTCCTCCTGTAGGAAGATTTCAAAAACCATTTTAAATATTTAAAGAGATGAAGGTATCAAAAACTAAATGTTTCAAAATAAAGGTATTAATTTTTCTCCTATTGACTGTAATTTCGATTCCGATAGTTGTAGCGCAGTCATCAGTTTTCCATCCAGAGGTTCAACTGGATTTTGTAGAATCGAAGATCAGACAAAAACAGGAACCCTATTGGTCTGCTTATCAGTCTTTGATCCGTTTGGCAGATTCTTTGCCGATGAATCATCACGCCGTTGAAAACCTAAGCATTCCTGGTTTCTACTCCGATAAGGAGAAACATAGGGAAGTGGCGATGTATTTACAGAAAGACGCATTTGCAGCCTACAGCGCTGCATTAGCCTTTCGTCTTAACCGGCAAAAGAAATATGCGAAGAAAGCTCTTTATTTTTTAAACGCTTGGGCTACTATTAACAAGAAATATGATCAGTTGGACGGCTCATTGGTGATGTCCTATGCTGGCTCTGGTTTGATGATTGCTGCTGGATTAATGCAGAATACAAAAGTCTGGAAAGCTAGCGAGCAGCAGCAATTTAAACACTGGACACACAACGTCTTCCAGAAAGCAACCCATAGTATCCGATCACGTCATAATAATTCAGGAGATTGGTCACGCTTTTCTGCTCTGTTAGCTGCGGCCTACTTACGTGATACCGCCGATTTCAATGTCACGACCAATCTTATTAAAAATGATCTTTTTGATAAGATTGCTGCAGATGGCCATATGGTCGAGGAAGTGAAGCGAGAGGGTAAAGGATTGTGGTATACTTACTTTTCTCTCGCGCCGTTAACAGCTTCGATGTGGACGATCTTCAATATGACCGGAGAAAATCTATTTTTTGTAGAGCAAAACGGAGCATCCTTATTAAGTGCACTGCGTTATTTGGAGTACTATACTTTGCATCCAGATAAATGGAGGTGGTATAAGAATCCCGATGTCGCTACTTCCAAAACCGTTACTGGTTTTTGGCCACCCAACCTTATGGAAGCCATGAAAGATGTTTACCGGGAAGAAGCATTCGAGACTTTTGCAGCTTGTTACAGACCCATTATATTTCAAAGGCATCATTTCGCTTGGACTTTCCCAACGTTAATGCCGCTCGATTTTGATCAGTATAAAAGCAGAAACTAAAGGCAATCGACACTATTGGAAATTATAGGAGATGCGGTTGTTGGTAAATATTTTAAAATAATATAAATTGATGAAAATAAGGTTTTTTATTGCGTTAAGTATACTCGGGCTTTATCCAGAACTATCAGCTTGTCAAGGATTAGTAGGTGATAAGGAGGCACGGAGTGAAAAAGTGGTTCAAGTTAGGAAATATTTGGATCGGGTCGCTTCCTGGCAGTTGGATAGTATTGAAAATAAGGGGTTACGTCATGCTGCCCGTGAATGGACGTCGGCGACTTTATTCACTGGTATGATAGAGATGACGAAGCTGTCAGGTGGAGAACGTTATGCCAGGTATCTCGAGTCGGTAGGAGAGCAGTTTGATTGGAAAATGTATGCGGACAAATATCGGTATTATGCGGACAATTATTGCGTTGGGCAATTGTATACCTGGAAATATAGTCACGATAAAAATACAGGTTATATAGCGGATTTCGCCCGTTTAGCAGATACATTGGTACGTCGTCCGCATAGCGAATCCCTGGCTTGGAAAAATGATATTGCACTTCGAGAATGGGCTTGGTGCGACGCCCTATTTATGGGGCCACCAGCACTTTCTGCAATTTATAAGGTTACGGACAACCTACAATATCTCGATTTGGTAGACACGCTGTGGTGGAAAACTACAAACTACCTTTACAATCCTAAGGAAAGCTTGTTCTATAGAGACCAAAGTTATTTTGATAAAAAGGAGAGCAATGGTGAGGATGTTTTTTGGTCTAGGGGAAACGGCTGGGTTTTGGCCGGGTTGGTTCGTGTCCTAAACGATATGCCGCAAACTTATAAAAGCCGCGCGAGATGGGAGGGCCTTTATCGTAGTATGGTACAGCGGATTGCATCTTTGCAACAGAATGACGGTTATTGGCGGACGAGCTTGTTGGATCCCGAGCTTTACCCCGCAAAAGAAACCAGTGGAACAGCATTATTTACGTATGCGATAGCTTGGGGCATCAATAATAAACTTATCCTTTCCAAAGATTATGAGGCTGTCGTATGGAAGGGCTGGAAGGCACTCCGTAGTGCGGTGCATCCCGATGGTAAATTGGGTTATGTGCAGCAGGTAGGCGAGGCTCCCGGCGAAGTTAGCTATGAAGATACGGAAATTTACGGTGTAGGTGCCTTTCTTTTGGCGGGTAGTGAGTTGTTGAAGCTCTTGCAAAAAGAATAGTCTAGGGCGAGTGACATGAGCAAAGTTTTCGTTAGGTTGGATTTTGACAGCGAGAAAAATTTATTATTATCGTCAGGGGAATTACAAAAGCTATTTTCTTAGCTGTGGAAAAACAGAAAGTTGTAAGGCAATAAATAGGTTGGTATCAAGATTGGTCGTAGGGATTTCTACGGCCAATCATCCGAGCGAAAAGATGCCACAGGAATACCTTCAGTACGATATAGTTCGCCAAAACACCAGTCATGAAAAGCATACCGCACAGCAACGGGCACCTGTACGGCAGTTGAAGTAACAACAATACGGTTATTTTGGAGTACAGCTGTTGCTGGATGAAAGATCTGGTCAGCGCCCGCTAGTTCAAACTGGGTTAATGGTTTTCCGTAGCTCGTGAGCCCCATAGGACAATGTTTCATTGAAACAAAGACAGTATCATTAAGGATGACGATTTTATCCAAAGTTGGTGTCTGATAAGCTATTCCATGTTTTTGATAGTGGCTACCCAATGCCCAGCTTGCCAATCGCTGAGCTACAAACGTTTTATTGGCAGGATGGATATTGTGCATTTCACCTATATCTATCGTAGAAACCATTCCTGCATTCGGGAGGCTATCTTGTGTTTTGAGCTGCATTTCGCGAAGACGAGGTAGTAAAGTAGCCTGTCCAGCAGGATATTGCATAGGAGCTATCTCTACATAATAAAAAGGCCATTCTCCCATATCCCAGCTCTTTCTCCAATCGCGGATCATATTTGTTTGTAATTTGTTGTAGTCATAATAATTATATCGGTTTTGTTCGCCTTGATACCAAATCACACCAGCAATGCGAAATCCGATGAGTGGGCAGATCATGCCGTGATAAAGATTGCCCGGCTGTTGGTGTGGCTGCTTTCCAATTGATCTATTCGGTAATTTTTGCCCTCTTAGTGACTTTTCTACAAGGGAGGGCTTCATCCAGGCTTCAATTGCTGAACCGCCCCAAGTGGCTTGAATAATACCTACAGGCACGTTAAGATGCTGTTGCAGGTACTTTGCAAATTGGTAGCCCAGCGCACTGAACCTGACGACCGAAGCCGTATTTGCTACAGACCAACTTCCCTTTAAATCAAACTGGGCATTTTCCGCATGTTGTCTTTCTACCTGGAAGAGACGAATTTGATCATTGGGTGACTCCAATAGCATTTCTGTCGCATGAAGAATAGGCTGGCCGTAATAACCCTTTACGGGAATGTCCATATTGGATTGACCTGAGCATATCCAAACTTCACCGATCAAAACATCGTGCAATGTCAGTGTCTCTTCTTGTTGTATTTGAATCTTATAGGGACCACCAGCTTTTGGAGTTTCGACCCATAGTGACCAATTCCCAGCTTGATCTTTGAATGTTTGATATCTCTTTCCATCCCAGGAAGTTTGTATCTGTATTTTCTTTTTTGACGTGCTCTTACCCCAAATCTTGACCTTACTTGATTGCTGCAATACCATGTTATCTGCAAAAAAATGTGGTATGGTTAAATTTGCTAAGCTTAGTTGGCAAGATATTAAGCTGCATATAAAAGCAAAGATGTATTTCATGAATTGAACTTTCTATTACTTGTAAGTTTTGCTATAAATCCAGCAATGATCAAGACGGCCAGTCCGACAGCCATGACCATATACGAGAATTGTGTAGTTAATGCCCCGAGAACGATGATCCCGATCCCGACTACTGCCATAGAAGCGGCGATAACCCTAATTCCAAATTGATTCTGTTGCTCGGTATCGGCATGTTTTTCATGGTGTTTTTTGGCGATGGAATCGCTATCTTCGATTTTTATAGGAACTAGTATATGTCGCGCTATTTGACCGGTTGAAAGATAATACAATTCAAATACGGATAATATAAGAATTGGAATTCCCATACCAAATATAGTTTCCATGGTTAAATTTAACTTCAATCCCAAGGTGTCAGGGGCAATTGTTTTTAAAAATAGATTTACTGCCAAAGAAATGATCGTAGCGCAGACGACCGAAAGCCCAGTTTGTCTTTTTGAAAATAAGCTCCATATAATGGGAGCGAAGAGTGCACCACCGGCAATGGATGCAGTGCTCAGTACCACATTGACGATCCCTCCAGCAGAAGGTATCCACATGGCAATTAGAATAGTACCTATGCCAAAGATCAAGGTGAATAATCTTGCTACGGCGATAACTGACTTTTCAGAAGCTTCAGGTTTGATAAGATTCTTGTAGATATCTTGTGCAAATACTGTTGCTGCCATATTAATTGTGGTGTTAGCTTTACTTGACGTTGCCGATACCATGCCTGCCAGAACCAAACCGATAAGCCCTGCGGGCATTACCTTTTGGATAAGCATCATGTAAGCATCTTCTACCTCCAGTCCTGCTAGATTGGGGTTAATAATGCGATAAATCATAGGCGGGAGCATCCAGATTAATGGACATATAAAATATAAGATGCTAAAAATACCCGATACTTTTTTTGAGTCTTTAGCTGTGCCTACACTGGTGTACCGTTGTACATAAGACCAATTCCCGCCGAGATAGAATGTTTGGTATACAATAAAAGCTAACATAAAGCCAATCGTATATTCTTCATTAAAAGGTTTGAAAAAATCTTTGGGTGCCTCGCGAATCAAGGTATGAAAGCCGCCAATTTCACTGAAAGCAATGGGAATCACAATGACTACTGCGGCCGACAATATAACGAATTGAACTACATCAGTTACCAAGACTGCCCATAATCCGCCGGCAGCGGTATACAAGATGATAATCAGTCCAATGATTACAATGCATAAATTAACGGGCAGATCGGCAGCGACGTGAACCATCTTTCCTACGGGATAGAGAACTGCGGCTGTAGTGAATAAGCTTAATAGCAAGGTCATATAAGTATAAAACTGCTTTTCCTTCTGACCAAAACGCTTCCCTATATACTCTGCGGCGGTTGCCACACCTGTTTTTTTCCATCTTGATGCGATAAAGAGAGTTACAAGCAGACCGCTAATAGCCATGGTCAACTGGATGGCATTCGCGATTAATCCGTGTCTGTAAGCTATCGATCCCCAGACAACAAATGTGCCTGCGGAAAAATAACTAATAAAAAGAGATAGTCCATTGATCCACCAGGGGGTTTCACCCCCTGCCTCAAAAAAAGCTTGTCCAGTTCTACTTCCTACACGCGTAAAAGTAAGCCCAATAGCAAAAATCAACAGGCTAAAAATGCCCATCACGATATAGTCTAACTGTATCATCCGATAATTTTTTTAAATATCATTTATTTTTTTCCGAAACAACGTATATCAAATAGTGAGGCCGGTACATGATCCGACGGGTGCAGCATTTGTATACTAATACTTTCAGTAAGTATCGGTTCGGTCAAGGTAATGCGATTTAATGTCCTGAAGTTTTCAGACGTTGAATATATGATCTCACCTGAGGAATCTTTGATAGTATATGCGCGCACACAGAAAGGCATGATGTTTTCTGGATGACTCATCAACACTGACTCCATGGCATGGTCAAAGTCTGTGTCGAACCAAAGGTCAATTTGTGTGATATCCTGCGGGCTATTCCAATTGAGTACAATGGTAGGTGTTTTATCTTTAGGGTCTGCAACCCAGGCATTTGTAGAAGATACAGGTCTATTAATTCCATTTTTTAGTTGAATACTTGCAAAAGTATCTATTTGCTGTTCGAAAGTCACCGCAATGTTTTGTCCATTGGGTCTGCGTTGCGGGCACCAGAATTCAAATTCGTCTACACCTACACCAGTTATTGGAATTTGCTTTCCATTGTTAGATACGGCTTTGTTAAAAGAGTTAAATACGGACATGGTGCCTGTTACACGTTGATCTGTGTAGCCCAATTGTATATTAGTGTTGGCTTGGAAAGTCAAAAAGACATATCCATCAGAAGGTAATAGCGTATCGAAATCAATGTCGACCGAAGTCGTCCCTTTGCTAAGCGGAATCGTACGTGTCGCCAAGGTAATGTCTGGAGTGAAATTTCCAGCTTTCTCCGGTATCCGTATCGAAGTCTCCAATACGGTGTCTTTTGTTACTTGCAGGACCAAATGGAAAAGCGGGAGTTTTCCTTTTTTCATGGGAAGCAATTGCGCTGATGGTATAGCCAGCGGCTTCCATAGGCTGACGCGATCAAAACCAGTAAACTGTAATTCACTGGAAGTACTGATGTGTGCTTGGAGAGCAAGATCTTTCTCATCGTGTAAGGCCAATGAGGGAATATGCTGACCTTCTGCCATTAGACGTTGTTGCAGGTTATGCATGTTGTTGTCCAATGTTAGTTGTCGTGGTGACACTTGCAACTCTTTGCATAGTGCCGCTGCCATACCCACTGCTTGACCGACATAAGCACAGGTTGCCATTACTCGCGTGGCACCAAAAGCCACATGGCTTACACTAATTATACGGCCTGTCAGAAATAGATTACCGATGTTTTTGCTATATAAACTTCTGTAAGGGATATCGAATATCCCCTTGCTATGCCATTGATTACAGCCTGGCAATTCACTATAGACTCCGTCGGCTGGATGTAAGTCGATCGACCAACCGCCATACGCAACTGCATCTGGATGTTGACGTTGTTCAACGAGATCCTGTTGTATCATCATATAGTCGCCTTCAAAGCGCCTACTTTCACGTTTTCCAGGTATCATTCCTACCCATTCTAAAGTGAGCGTTTCAGCTTCCGGAAAACTTCCGGAGTTTTTAATATAATTCCATACGCCATAGATGATTTTCCATAATTCCCATTTGATCGTTTCTGTATCGTGTACTGTATCTAAGCGGCCTCCATATTCCACCCACCATAGTTTACAGCCATGTTCGTTGGCTTTAAACTGCTTGAATCGCGGTATTTGACTGATATCCTTCAGAGCGAATGCAGGTGGGGTGAAAGAAATAGGCATTCCAGCATCCTTTGTATAGAAATATAAAGAATGGCCTAGTAATTCACCATATTCTTTACTTGGTGCCATACCTTCACCAAACTCCTCCTTACTTTCAGCGCCCATACGGAATGCAGCCCCTGCTAGAAATCCTACGATGCCATCGCCAGATGCATCGCAAAAGAATGGTGCTTGAAATGTGTATAGAGTTGAATTCTGGCTACAGAAAGCATGTATACGCTCTATTAGGTCTGCAGAGGATTTTTCGACACTGTATACAGCTGTGTTTAAGAAAAGTTGGATATTTTTCTCCTGATTTACTTTATCAATCAGGATCATGTCCAAGATGATTGGGTTGCCTTGAGGATTGCGATAGGTATTTTCAACTAAAATTTCATCGATCACACCACCTTCCCTAGACCAGCGATTGTTGTTTCCCATGTGTGAGGTGGCACCTAAGATCCAAAGACGAACCTCGCTGGAGGCATTGCCACCTAGAACGGGTCTATCCTGTATCAGGATTACTTTTAAACCTTGTCGTGCTGCGGTAATGGCGGTACAAATACCCGACATCCCTCCGCCTGTCACGATCAGATCGCTATTGTATTGAATATGGTGTAGATTTCTTTTTTCTAGCGTATTGTTTTTGATCATGGATAAAATTGGGATTAAGTGCTATAATTCGTTAGATCAAATTTATCCAATCTATGGGTAGGAGCTGCTGTGGTTTGTTATAAAATTTCCATGGGAACGCTCCCTATATTTGGGAACGCTCCCGCGTTAGCTGCTTTTTTTGGGAAATTATTTACCAGAGCGTACCGTCGAATCGCGTACCATGAGCTTGGCTTCCATTGTACAGATTATCGGTTTCCATTCTTCGATATTTTTTCCAATTAGCCCCAATAAGAGGTCCATTGCTGTTTTACCTATTTCCCGTACAGGCTGTGCCACTGTAGTAAGGCTAGGTTCGGCAAAGCTCGAACCATAGTTGTCACTGAATCCGACTACAGCAATATCTTCAGGGATACGTTTATTCATTTTTTTGATTATCTGCATAGCTTCTATGGCTGTGGGGTCATTCACAGCAAAAATACCGTCTATGGGGTTATCGAGTTCAACTAGAAATTTGACAAACATTTTGATTTTATTTAAGCTGAGGTCCGAGTCGATAATTAGATCCTGATCGATAGGAATACCATGTTTTGCCAAAGCATCACAATATCCATTGAGTCTTTTTTGGCTAATGCTGAGTTGTCTGGGGCCGGCTAAGTGTGCAATTCGGCGTCTTCCTAGGCTGATAAGGTGCTCTACAGCGTTGAATGAGGCATCATAATCGTTGACGACAACCTTGGGCACCATAATTTCATTACAAACTCTATTGAAGAATACAATGGGAATTTTTTTGCGAATAAATACTTTCCAGTGATCATAATTCAATGTTTCTTTTGTCAATGATACCATTACGCCATCCACACGATTGGCCAGCATGACCTTGGCATTGGCAACCTCCGTTGCGTAGCTTTCATTACATTGCGTTATCAGTACCGAATAACCATGTTTACTGGCTTCTTCCTGTGCACCAACGACTACCTGAGGAAAGAATGAGGTAGAGAATTCAGGCAAGACAATACCGATCGTGTTGGTCTTGTTGGTGATAAGACTTAGTGATTGCATATTGCGTTGATAATCTAATTTCTCGGCTAGTTCCAAGATTTTTTGACGCGTTTCTGTCTTTACATTAGCATGGCCTGTGAGGGCGCGGGATACGGTGGATTTTGAAATATTTAGTTGGTTGGCAATATCAATAATTGTTATCTGATCACTTTTCATAGAAATTAACGTTGGTTTCGACTTATAATGAGTAATTAAAAATAAGATATGTTTATGATAAAGCGAATACTTTTTAATTTTTAGATTTTCTAATAATCATAGCGGTATGCAAGTTGGGGATCTAGCTAAAAAACGATAGTATCCTGTAAATCTTTTGGATATTTTTTACAGCGGTAAAAGGTGCTAATAGCGACAGTCGCACCTTTAACGCTGTAAATAGTCGGTTTTATTGTTAATAACCGGGATTTTGTCGCATAAGTGGCATTTTTTGAATTTCACTTAATGGAATTGGTAGAAGGTACATTGCTTTCCTAAAGTTTAATGGACGTAAGGCCGAACCGACTAGATAAGTAAAAGTATTATCATTGCGAGTAATAATAATTGTCTTATTAAAGCCTTTCAGCACATTTTCGGCAATCATCCAGCGACGGATATCATTAAAACGATGATCTTCAAAAGCGAGTTCGATACGTCTTTCATTTTGAATGACCGTCCGCATTTGCTCTACATTCATACCCGCCTTCAAGCCATATAGGCGGTCTGGACCAGCTAATATTCCAGCCCTTTCACGTAATTCCTTAAGCTTGTCATAGGCTCGGTCTGGAAAGCCGGCTTCATTGATTGCTTCGGCATAGTTGAGTAATATCTCTGCATAGCGAATCAGGGGCCAGCAGCGCTCAGTAGATCCTGCGGTATTGGTCGCTAAATTCTCGTCCAGCATTTTTCTGCTGTAATAGCCTGTAGAGTAATTATTGGGGGTATATGCATCGTTTGTGGAATTAACCGGATTCGAACCACTACTCATATAGGTATAGATGGTTGTCTTGGGGCCTGTATTGGATACATAAGATAATCCATTGTAAATAATGGAGTAGTCGAAACGCGGATCCCGATTCGCATAGGGGTTGTTGGGATCATATAGCGTACTTTCATCAGTAGGTTTACCATCTCGCATGGGAAATGCAGCGACCAGATTGTGCGTAGGTTTCATCACTGAGCTGCCCGAGCGAGTGGGAGGCAAATAGTAGGCCTCCAGCTCTTTCTGTGTTGACCGATTGTAGGCAAGGATATACTCGCTGTTCATTCGTTTTAGAAACACTTGATAAAAGCCGTTGCCTGGGCGTGTATCGTTATCGACGTTTAAAGCATATTTATGACTGTTGATCACAGCTTCAGCAGCAGTTGCAGCAACTTGCCACCGATTTTTGTCGTAGTTTGGGTAGCCTACCAAGCTACTTAGTTCTGTCGGGGTATCACTTAGCCCACCGTTAAAGAGCGGGCTTGCTGCATAAAGTAATACCCTTGATTTTAGGGCCATGCAGGCACCGTTCGTTATACGACCAAAGTCTATATCCTTGTACACCACAGGCGCAAGAGTCTGTGCTGCTGCATCCAACTCTTGGACAATATAATTTATAGATTCTTCAAAAGTATTACGGGGTAGATCAATAAGATCATTGATTTCAAATACGCGATCCCCTACGAGGGGTATTCCACCAAAAACCGATACCATGTTATAATAGTAGAATGCACGGAGGAAGCGTGCTTCCGCAATCATCCTTGTTCGGGTAGGAGGAGTAAAGGGGGCATTAGGAAGCTTTGTTAAGAGTAAATTGACACGACGGATATTAGTGTAAGGAGTATTCCATAGATCTCTATTTGTTGCAAAGCCTGTGAGTACATTGCTGGGAGCTATTACACCTTGTGCATAAGCATTTCCCCATACCGAGACGTTATTGTTACCTTCGACATTATCGGTAGCTAATTCCATATTACCAGCACCACCAGCTGCTGAGAAACGATAGGGATCAAAACTATAGCCCATATCCTGATAAATCCGATTGAGAAAACCGAGTGTTCGAACGCTGTCGGTAAATACATCCTCGGCAGAAATACCTACAGTTTTATCATCCAAAAATTTAGAATTTTGACAAGAGTATAATGTGCTTGTCAATACGATTAGAAATATAAATATCTTCATGATTGCGCTTTAAAAAGTTACATTTAAACCTAAGTTGAAAATACGTGTAGGGGGGTAGGGTAGGTCAGCTGATGACTCTAACACTTCCGGGTCCAAATTGTACAGTTTGTCGAGCTTTGTCCATGTAAATAAATTATAGCCACTGCTATAGACGCGTAATTGTTTTACTTTCAGTTTTTGAAGTACATTCCCAGTTAGTGTATAGCTGATCTCCGCGGTCTTAAGACGAATGTAATCACCTGGTATAGCCCAGAAGTCCGAATACCAATCTCTTGGGCTTTGGCTCAGCGCACTTGTATATACTTGTGGGTATTTGGCGTTATTCCCTAATTCTGGTGTCCAATGTTGCAGGTGTATGGGGAGTGCTTTACTGGCGTTGTGGTGTATAACAGCACCTTCGGCACTAGCGACAAAGTTGGCTGCTCCCTGAAAGAGAACTGTAATATTAAAATTTTTGTAACCAGCACCCAATGTAATGCCATAGGTTGTATTAGGCAGGTTTGTATAGCCAAAATAAGATTGATCGCTCGCGTTGATGATGCCATCCCCATTTAAATCTTTGTATTTTAAATCTCCCGGGCGACCGCCTGCGGGTTTGGCTACATTAGGATCCGCAATTTCTTCGGAGGTATAAAACTCTCCTGTCCAGCTGTATTTTAGTTTGGCTCCAATCGCTTGGCCGGTTTGTTTTTGATAAGGGTATAACGGTACTGGTTCGTCCCTAAACAACACTTTATTTTTCGCTAACGAATAGGTTCCTTTTACAGTGTATCGCCAATTGTCCTGAATTTTGCCTGTATAGCCTAATTCAACTTCCCAGCCTTTATTATTAGTTTTTCCTAAGTTTACATTAGGCAAGGTTTGGCCGAATACAGCAGAAACAGCCCCTCTGCTGGTCAGGATATCAAATCGATTGTTGTCAAAATAGTCAATGGTTGCTGTCAGCTTGCGATTAAAAAAAGCTAGATCTAGACCGATATCCATTTTCTTTTCTTTCTCCCAGGTTACTTGATTATTTCCCAAGGCGCCCTCGACAGCGGTAACATAGCTGTTGTTGTTGGCTTCACCAAATAAGCCCGAACCGCTACCAATGCTATAGTTTTGAAGGTAGGCATATACGCCGCCAGTATTGTCAACGCCGGTTAGACCATAGGAGCCACGCAACTTGAAGATATCAATAAACGGAAGTTTTTGCTTAACAAAGTTTTCTTCCGCGATATTCCATCCGATGGAGGCTGCAGGGAAGAAGCCAAATCGGCGTTCTTTCGCAAATCGATCGGATCCATTATAGGCACCGCTCAGCTCAAGTAGATATCTGTTCTTTAAGTCGTAACCTATACGGGCAGTATAGCCTCGGAAATTCTCCGGAATAAAATTATAATCTTTTGCGCCTGTTGCGCTTTTACTATTCTGGTTGTATAATATCAGTGCGGATATATGGTGTGTCTGTGCGAAGCTACGGCTATAATTCAGCATGGCTTGAAGGGTGATCGCATAATTGGTACTGCCAGCAGCATAGTTTAAGGTTGGAGTTGCGATGCGATAGACGTTGTCCTGACGTCCGAACGAATAGGAATCGGTTGCCGGATCGTAGATATAGGACGGAAAACCGCCGCCCGCAGTAGGTCGCTGTAAAGAACGGTTGTAAGCGTAGTCGTTACGATAAGCTAATGTTCCTTTGAAAGATAGCCCTTGTGTAATAAAATTCAGTTTCTGGTTTGCGGAGGCGGCCAAATTCATATTATTATTGTGTGTACGATAATAACCGTTGTACATCAGCCGACCAATGAGATTGTTGTTATTTCTACCCGAGGAATTTCTCTGCCATACGCTGTAACCTAAACTACCATCTGGATTGAATAGGGGATAATTATAAGGAGCGGTCTCTGCAGTACGCCCCAAGTCGCTGAAAATATTGTTGTTAGCACTAGCGTTGTTGCGGTTGGTCTCACCTAGACTACCAAAGAAATCAAAGCGTACGTCAAGGTCATCATTAACTTTTAAATCTATATTTGAACGATAATTATATCGTTTATAATAAAATTTACTGTTCAAGTCTTCGCTGAAGTCCTTTAGTTGCCCTCCTTGGTTCAGGTAGCCTACAGATACATAATATCTGGCGCGGTCGGTACCGCCGGTTACATTCAGTGTATTCGTAGACTGTGGTGCGAATTTGCGCAATAGGATATCCGTCCAATCATTATCGGGATGCGTATAAGGGGAAGTTCCATCTTTGAACAACTGAAGATCTTCTTCCGAAAATTGCGGTTTAAAATTTGCGTTTGGATTCAAGTTATTTGTGTTGACCTGAGACTCGACCAGGAGTTTGGCTGATTCGTAAGCATTCAAATACCGGGGTGTCCGGGTCAATTGACTCAGCGCATATTCCGTCTGGAAATTGATTTGAGGCTTGCCCGACTTTCCCCGTGTTGTTGTCACTAAGATAACGCCATTGGCACCTTTGATCCCGTAAATGGAGGTTGTTGCAGCATCCTTAAGGATGCTGATTGATTCGACTTCATTTGCATTTAACGTTTGGAATTGTGCATAGGTGAATTCGATGTCATCCACAATAATAAGCGGTTGGTTGTTACCCGTGTAAGAACTGGTCCCACGGACATAGAAAGTGGCACCATCGTTTCCGGGTTGTCCAGAGCGTTGTTGGCTGGTAAAACCTGTTAAACGGCCCGCTAATGTGTTTTGTAAGCTAGGTGATGGGCTTTGCCGGATTTCTTCGCCACTAATCGAGCTAACAGATCCTGTCAGCGTCTTTTTAGTGGTTTTGCCATAACCCACCACGACCACTTCATCGATTTCCTGCTCGCGAGGTATCAATTGGATGGTAATCGTGTTCTTTCCCTGTACGTCGACCTCCTGGCGTAAATAGCCGAGGTGGTTGACTACAATCGTCCCAGTGCTAATATTTATTTTAAAGTGACCATTTTCATCCGTGCGGGTTTGGTGTGTTGTCACATTTTTCTCCGTAATCGTTACATCTTTTAGCGGACCACTGCTTCCTCGAACGGTGCCAGTCAGCAGCCTTTCCTGACCGAATGCGGTTGAGCAAGTGATCGCGGTTAGGCCAATCAGATAATATGCTAAGTTTTTCATTTTAGAGTTTATGTCTTTTGGATTAATAATAGCCCTCATTTTGGATCAACGCGGTATTTTTAGACGTTTCGCTATAAGGGAGAGGCATATAATAGTACTTTGTCTCGAAATGAAACGGTGCCAGCATTTGTTCGGTTGCGGTCACGGTTGCCTCTGATTGATGCAGCACAAGACCTTTGAGGGGATTTTTGATCTCTCCAGCATCCTTCCAACGCCTGATATCCCAGAAGCGATGTTCTTCGAAAGCCAGCTCGATACGCCTTTCATTTTTGATGAGGTCGCGCATTGCGGTTTGTGCGATCCCTTCCGAAATGCCATAACGACTATTGTTTCCAGGTTTAATACCAGCCCGTGTCCGTATCAAGATGATCTGTTTGACTGCATCTTCTGTACGACCGACTTCGTTTAGCGCTTCGGCGTAACTTAGTAAGACCTCAGCGTAACGGAAATAGGGGAAATTATGACTTTGATTTGCATAAGTAGTGGAGTTTGTGAAATCACCCAAGAATTTGCGTAAGTAATACGAGGTCTTGGTTTGGTTTAAGAAAGGCTTATTGGGTTTATCCAAGCCACCTTCAAATGTTTCAATCGGCCTACTCAACCAACGGACACCATTGTAGAAGAGGATAGCTTTTAACCGGGGATCCCGATTTTCATATTGAGTGAGATCAGTAGTTGAACCAGCATATGGTAAACCTGTGTCCGTCGGGAAGGCATTGACAAAATTTTGTGTAGGGCTTGTTCTACCATTGCTTGCCGCAGGTGCTACATAACCTACCGGTGCATTATTTGCTTCTAGTGACGTGGAATTAGCCGACTGTTTGGCGAAGATAATATCTGTGTTTACCTTGGTAGTAAAGATATTTGCATAAGCTGTGGAACCTGTGCCAGCAGGTAATTTATGATACCCTTTAGCAATTAGCTCTTCAGCGATTGAAATGACCCGTGTCCAACGCCCGTTGTTTTTGTCTGGATAGCCATTAAGTAGCTTGATTTGTGGGTCGATACTCATACTACCACCGTTAAAAAGGGGGCTAGCTGCATATAGGTATAACCTCAGTTTTAGCGCTAAAGCTGCTTCATTTGTCACACGTCCATATTCGGTGGTGGTGAGCAGTGCCGAAGAAGCCGCGGGCAGATCATCTTTGATCGCCGTACACTCATTGGCGATATAATCCACACATTCAGCATAGGAGGCCCGGGGGATATTCAGGTCATCGGTTAGTTCGAATACCTGATCGCCCAATAATGGAATCCCTCCGTAGCGCTTCAACAACTCAAAATATGCAAATGCCCTAAGAAACCTCGCTTCGGCTTTATAGCGGCGGATCATATTTTCGGGAATCGGTACCACGGATATATTTTGTAAGAATATATTCGCCCGACGAATAATTGTGTAGCTATTCTGCCAGTTGTTGTCCGGGTAATTGACAGCAGTTAACTGGCCATTTGTAAATAGTTTAATATCCGATGTTTCGGAAGATGATACAGCATCATCGGTTGCTGCGTCGAGCATATCGCCCGTTATGCGGTTGAATCCATTAGGGAGAAAGGAGTAAATTCCAAATAAATAGGCCTTTGCCTGTACCCCCTCCTTGTCTGTCGGATCGAATACGTCTCCAAGCAGAATCCGTTCTTCTGGTTGTTGTTCAAATTTGTTGCAAGATGCTATCCCGAGCATGGCACAGGTTAGCACACAAATTACTGTTTTTCTCATATCTCCCTGTATTATAGTTGGATGTTTAGACCGAAACTGATGACTTTCTGTATGGGGTACAGACCACGGAAATTTTCTGGATCGGCACCATTGAATGTGTTTGAGCTGAATGTGTGTAGATTAAAACCATTTGCGAAAATCCGTGCTGATTTGATCTTTGCCCGTTGGGTCAACGTCGTTGGTAAAGTATATCCCAGCTCGATATTGCGTATACGTAGGTAGTTGCCACTGCGTAACCAAAAGGTTGAATAAACATTATTGTTAACAGCACCGCTCTGTGGCCCTGAACTGGTGCTAAGTCGTGGATAGCTGCCACCGGGATTGTCTATGGTCCAACGATCGAGGTGGGTGTCGTAAGCCTGACCGGTACCGCCGTTAAATTCCCTGTAACTATTGCCTGAAAGATAGACTTCCCGATTTATCATGCCCTGAAATAAGATTGAAAAGTCGATGTTGGCGACACTAAAACCTAAATTCACACCCAGTAAGATTTGTGGTTTCTCCGAACCTATAGGTCCCTGATCGTATTGATTGATTAGACCATCACCATTCAGGTCTCGGTAACGAATATCTCCTAACTGAGGTGTATACCCTTCAACTGTTGGCGACGATTGTAATTCTGTATCATTCCTATACAATCCTTCTGCTATATATCCTATGGTTTGTCCAACGGGATGACCTGAGGAGGACATCCAAGAATAGGCCAGTGGAGGTTCGGCTTCGTAAACCATTTTCGATTTTTGGAAGCTGGCATTTAGCAAGGCATGATAGGTGAGTTTGGAGGTGTGATCGCGCCATCCCAATTCGGTCTCAAATCCCGTGTAGTCTTGTTTGCCAATATTTTCATTAGGATAGCTGATGCCCAACAGAGTATTATTACTTTTGCGTGTAATATTGAGGTCGCGATACTTATTTTTATAGTAAGTTAGTTCAAAAATAAGCCGGTCGTTAAGGAGAGCGCCATCGATACCTAGGTTTAACATGTTAACTTTGGCCCAGGTTGGGTTGGCGTTGGCCAAATAAGACTCACCTATAGTTCCTGCCGCACCCGCAGTCGATCCGAAAAATGTCTCAGGAGTTCCATTATAACTTTGTATATAGGTATAATAATTCGCATTGTCACGACCTAATGAACCATATGATCCAAAAAGCTTCATCCGGCTTATCCACTTTGAGTGTTTAAGGAATTTTTCACGATGTATATTCCAACCTAAGCCAATAGCAGGGAATGTGCCGTATTTGAATCCACCGTCAGTTGGATAACGATTGGCACCATTCACAGCAAAAGATACTTCTGCTAGGTAGCGGTTGTCATAGTGGTAAGCAGCATGCCCTGAGATACCCTGTATGGTATAAGGTAGGTCTGAGCCATTTACCAGATTGTCCCGATTAGCTAACAGGATGAGGTCTATCCCGTGCTTTTCGGTCTCACTGGAATAACCTACTGAAAGTTCCTGAAAATTAGATCTATTCTGAAATGCAATATTATTGCTGTTATTTTGTTCTGTATTGTTACCATACTGTTTATATATAGGGCCTTCGACATCATTGTTTACTAGCTGAAATACAGCAAATGACTTATTCCGCACGTAGTTTTCACGTAGATTCGAAAAAAATGAAGCTCTTGCTTTTAGCCATAAACCTTTCACTACATCGTCCAAAGAACGTTTTAAGTAGAAGTCTGTTAATACGGTACGCGTATTAGCTACAGCATAACCCGATGCGATTGTTTGCGCTAATATATTATTCTGAAACGTTGAAGAACCACTATAGCTTCCATCTAAGTTATAGATCGGGTATGCGCTATTGGGGGTATTCAAAATCGATTGAAAAATATTGTCGGTACCGTCATTACCTGGGCTATTGGCATTCAATATTCGTCCTTGGATATACACTCCTGCCTCCAGCAAATCGGATAGTTTGACGTCTACATTCGAACGGACAAAATAACCTTTAGCGTTGGTATTGGTGTTATAATTGTTTTTAGCATCGGTTTTCAGGAATCCATTTTGACTGAAATGTTCGAGATTGACGAAGTATTTGACGTATTTATTGCCTCCTCGGGTATTCAGATTATACCGTGCAACAGCAGCGTTATTTTCCATTACCTGTTCAGACCAACGGACATTTGGATAGACCAATGGATCATTCCCATCTTTGAAGCTCGCTAGGGCAGTTTCACTAAAACCATTGTTTTTGACGGAAAGTCCATCATTTTCCAATGCTTCATTGTACAATAGGGCATATCGATAGGCATCCAATGGTTTTCCGATTAAGTTCTGTAATTGTTTTTGGATACCGTATTGAGCCGAGAAATTAATCTGTGTCCTATTGGTGTACCCTTTTTTTGTGACAATAGATATAGCACCATCTGCACCGCGGATTCCCAGCATTGCTAGGGAGACAGCATCTTTCAACACGGAAATAGATTCGATCTCCTGCATACCGATTTCTGTTACGGAACGAGGGATGCCATCGATTAAGATAATCGGCGTCCGGCCCCTGAGTTGATAGCTTACATCTTCATTAAGGGGCTGCCCATTGCTTTGGTTAACTTTTAGACCTGGCAATTGTCCCGCCAAGGCAGTAAGGTAGCCAAATGTGGGTGTTGTGGCAATTGCATTGCCTGATAGCTTGGATACTGAAGCTGTGGAGTGCTGCTTAGGTGTCTTGAAATAGATTAATTGATTGATCTTACTGATAGAATCTTGCTCTAGAGTTTTCTCTAAAGAGACATCTTGCTGCGCATAGCTCCACAAGGGAAAACAAAAGAGCATAGCATAAGCGGTCTTAGATTTAAGCAAACTTTTTAATTCTAACATACCTGATTGGTTTAAAATTGGTCTCTTAACATTGTTGAGCATCACGAATTTAGCTACCTACGGTTAAAGCTATTTAACCGTACTCTTATTCTCACTGTTATTATAAAATAAGGCTCGTAGGTCTATTATATTCGGTTAGTCAATACCCAAAGATATTATAGTTGAACTCGGAAAGGTTTGCTGGATTGTTTTTTTTTTAATGAAACCGTTCCCAAATTTTGGGAACGGTTTCATTATACAAAAGACCGACTTTGATCTTAGCAAGCATCAGGGACGGGGTATAGGATGAGGTATAAGATCCGTGTGAATAACAGTGCCCTTTACTTCTAAAGTATATAACTTTCCATAATTGTCATTAGATGTGAATGCTACTTGAAGTCTGGCGAGTACTGATTGATCTGAAGGAAAGCTGTATCCGAACTTAAAGATTTAATTTCATCGCTCTTAATTTGGCGCTATTTTAAAAAGATTGCCTATTTCGCGTTTATGAATGCTGAACAAGTTCCTTACCTTAACGCCTTTAGCCATGTTGATAGAAAGAATACCAGAGATGGATTGTTTCCACATAAGCTGACCTTGCTCTCGATTTTGGTTGAGCTTATTGAAAAGGGTATCGTGATCAATAATCGCATTGAAGTGGTTTCACTTCCTGAGATACCGTTGTGTTAAATATTCATCCACAATAGGTAAATCAGCCTCTGCCCAGTCGTAGTCTCTTAATTGATTCGCATCTACCCATATGGCTTGCGCATGTTCCAATGCTTTGACCTCACCATTTAACAAACTGCATACGAAGGGGTACAGTTGTATAGAAAAATCAGAATAATGATATTCAACAGTTGAAAGTGTGTTATTAATCTCTATATCAATATCGATTTCCTCTTTTATTTCTCTGCGAAGACAGTCCTCTTTTGATTCGCCTGGTTCGATTTTTCCACCTGGGAATTCCCATTTTAAAGGTAATTTCATCGAAGTGGAACGTTGACAAATTAATATTTTATCGGCATGTTCTATAATTGCACAGGTTACTTGTAGCATAATGATGTAAAGATAATCATTTACAGGCATAGCCCAATTGAAATTTACTACGTATGGGTTCCCGTAAAATTAACCGTTTATTATAAACTAACTTTAGCTCTTTAAAATTATTATCATAGAGATTTGTGTACTGTATCCGCCCGACCAAGTGCATATTATTTTCTTCGAATTTCTGTAACAATATCCTTTTCGGTCTGAAGTTTGAAGCCTTTCTTTCGGTTCTTTTTTATCGAAATCTGGATGTCTTCCAAATTCTCAGGTAGGACATTTTCGTTAAAAACAAATAAATAATGGTTAATCACTCGATATAAATCGAGTTTGGAAATCGTATATTTATTGGGATCAAAGGGCATATTCTTATTTACATATGTATAAAAAAGCAATTCCTTCTCCAACTCAGCGCTTTTAATCGCATTATCGATATACTGTTTGTATTCATTTGAATTAGACTTGAGCTTCTTTTTGTCTATTATAAATTTCGGGACGTTTTGCCGCATATCCTTTTATGTTCAGTGTAATTTAGGTTTCTGGCAATAGGGGAATTCCTGTATTTTTTTGATGATTAGTTTTGGATCTAACGTGCTTATTGCTTATCAGAATAGAGGGTATTGTAGGAATGTATTATACTTTAGCCGTTGTAAAATTGTATATTGCTGGATATATAATTGGTACTAGTTTATGGATAAATTTGAAGTGCAATTCGTTTTTAAGGACATTTTTAGTGAAGATCAGCCTTCTGACAGCTTTGATTTGCTGAAAAAATATTCAACTAAGAATATCCTCATTAAATTAGCGCATATTAATGCTATCCTATTTAATAGACGAGCTGATGATGATATACAAATTTTCAGCAAAGTACTTTTTGGTGGACAAGACCTCCCTAAGTCTTTTGTAAATACTTTAAATTTAAAACTAAAACAAGGGACATTTTTCGGGCCACAAAGCATCTCTCTTCTTATAAAACAAACCCTTAATAATTATAGTGAACATCATCCTGAAAATATTCCATACGTTGAATTTGCAATTGATCTTTTTAAGACAATTCTAATTTATAATGAGCTCTTCTTAAATTTAATTGATAAAGAAGACGATTTAAAAGACTTTAAAAGCTTATTTAAACTTGACCTGATGCAGCAAACTTACATTAGGCCGATCCGTTTTACTAACTATCTGATGCGGTCTGCGTTTATGTGTCACTTCTTAAATCAGGACGTTGAATTAAAACCTTTCACAATACAGTTTTGCCAGCATTATGGTATGAGCGACCCTTGGAAAATTAGTAAATTTTTAATTGAGCTATTAAATGATAATGGTAGGAAAAAAGCAACATTTGGACTTACCAGAAGTCAGATACCGCCAAATTTATTGGAGGATTGGATTATTAATATTAATGATCTTGAACCTAAAGAATTATCTTTAAACTTCGATATTATTCCTAAACCACTATTTCAAATTGATGAGAATGAATTTATCATTCTTGACCTTTCTTTCTTTCAATACATGGTTGACCAGGGGTTTTTCTATAATATCTTCAGGACATCCATTGCAACCTCAACCTCCAAACTCAATAGCTTCAACAATTTTAAATCATATATTGGAAAGAAGTATTTTGAGGATTATTTATGCAAGATGTTCCTTGAAAAGACCTTTTACAGGCGGGATCAACTTGTCGTTTCCAATGAAAAATACCAGGACTTTATTGTGAAAACAACTTCAGATAACTTACTTGTGATTGAGGCCAAAATGCTAGATATCAATGCGCGTGTTGTTGAACATCTGGATTTTGATGCTTTTAAAAATAATATAGACGATAATCTTTTGAGCAATAAGGCCAACGGCAAGAAGAACAAAGGTGCATTTCAAATTATAGATCAGATCAGGCAATTGGCCGATCCTGCAAATGCTTCGGAGCTCCATGAGATATTTAATGTCAAAAAGGTAAAAAACCTGAACATTTATCCAATTTTACTGGTTTCCGATACGAATTATAGTATTTCTGGTACGAATAAATACATTACTTCCCAAAGCAACAGGGAAATTTATAATCTGGCTTTAAATTTTAAATCAATCAGGCCAATAATAATTATTAATATCAATGTATTCCTGGAATACTTTCCATACTTTAAACAAAATAAATCAAATTTTACAGACCTAATTAAGGGGTATTTTGCTGAATTAAATAAATGGGAGAAATCATTTAATAAACATGCCGATATCTACAGCTATTATCAGTGTTCAATTCCATTTGATAAATATTTAAGGAAGAAATTAAAAGGTAAAACTATTGTTGAAAATTTTGACATTTTCGAGGAAAATTTTGGGCAAGAGCTTGGGAAAATCAATTTTTCGCCTGATCCATCTAATTAACAAGCCATAAAATAGTTCAATTTACAATCATTATTATATAGAATCATGGAATTAGCATTTATTTGGATAAAAAAGTATGGTCCTATCAAAAAGCTCGGAATTAATTTCAATAATTCTTCAAACTCTTTCTTCGAATATAATGGACAAAAACTTCAGATTACCTCGAAAGAGAATAATAAATTGAGCTTTGGAGATAATATAACAGGGATAAGTATCATAGCTGGGCAGAATGGAGCCGGTAAAACGAGTCTGTGTGAAGCCGTATTATATTCTACTGCAACGATTCAGGAGGGAATTTTTGGATATGATTTACCATTTGATGGCATTGTGTGCTACGGTAACTACATCTTTTATCATCAAAACCTCATAGTAAGAAATATCGAAGAATTGCAATCATTAGGATACACTGTAACCTCCTTCGAAAAGTCACCTTTTGAAGATATTAAATTAGGACTTAAAAAAGAATTCAGTTCAGGAGGTTTTATATATTACTCTAACAATTTTGATTTTAGCACAGCATTCCAGGGTGTAAACCTAGTAAACATCTCGAGTGCTAATTGTTTATTTGAATCCAGTCGTTATAGTAGTTATCCTTTAAGTCACGTAAAAAAAGATCAAGTTTCAAGTGTTTATAAATATCGCATTCTTGAAGTCAATAGTATTATTGAATTCATAACCGGAGATACAATTAAACCGCCCTTCGATTATCCAAAATCATTTGTTTTGTTATCATCCTATTCTGGAAATAACCGGTTTATTTCAGAGGATGAAACAAATAGATTTTACAGTGAATTTGAAGATGAGATATTTAGTAAGCTTTGTAATAGGTATTACTCAATTGATCAAAGAAATCTTGAATTAACTTTCGATTGGGTAACAGTTAAAAATTTGATACATCAGCTTTACAGACTTAATATCTTGCGGTTAATTCTCGATGGAGATGGTATTTCTGCTGACCAGGTCAGAGAAATTATTTTCGAGGATAGAGGGCCAGCTATACTGACTCATTTAAATACATCTACTAAAATTAAAATATCAGCTTTGTTTAAATTTCATAAGAATATTTTAGATAATTCAAGAGAATATGAAATTGATAAATTCAATCCATATAGTGTATATACAATGTATAATGATAATGTTAGGGATTGGAGGTTTATTCTTATGGAAAAATTATATTTCGAACCTAATGAGAATAACAGAGAGTATGTAAGAGGATTATTGAATTTGGAGAAAGAATTGTTGAATAATGATAACCCAGGAATTAAAAAAATATCTAATTTTTTGATGGTAAACTTCTATAGTTCAGGAGAGTTGTCTTACTTGTCCTTATTCTCAAGGTTAAATGATGTTATAAAGAACTATTCCAGCGGTCATTATAAGAAGAAAACTGTGATTTTATTCATTGATGAAGGTGATGTTGGTTTCCATCCTTCCTGGAGTAAAAAATTTTTGAAATGGCTGATTGATTTTCTGAATAGCAGAAATGAAGGACTTAAATTTCAACTTATCTTCTCAACACATAGCCCTTATTTATTATCAGATGTGCATAACGAGAATCTAATTTTATTGAAAAGGGAATATGGTTCTAATACAGAAATTGTGGACTCATCTAAATTTCTGACATTTGGAGCCAATATCTATGATTTGCTCGCTGATGGCTTTTTCCTTAATGATGGTGCAATTGGAGATTTTGCGAAGGATAAAATTAATTTTGCGATACAAAAGATAAATCAATGGCTTGACTTGAAAAAAGATGGACTGGATGGAAATAACACTGATTTAATAAGTGATTATAATAATGAGGTTTTTGATATTATTAATCTTGTAGGCGATAATATAGTTCGTAACAAACTAAATGAACTATATTTTCAAATATTTGAAGACAATTCGCCAATTAACAAGGAAATTGAATATTTGGAAGCACGATTGAGAATTTTAAAAGGAGGGAGGATATGATAAGTATCTTAGAATGTACCGCTGACATTAATAAATGCAAAAAGAATCATATTGCTTTCATAAGACCGGTAATATTTTCTACAATTGAATTCTATATTGATATATATGAGTTATTGATATTCTCAGATAAAAGGAATATAAGTCATAATGTTTTTCAAAAAAAATTGGAAGACATCAAAGTCAAGCATAATTTGGGTAACTACAAATCATTATTAAATCAAATTTTAAAACCCGTTAAAAAAATAAAAAATGAAAAGGAAGTACTAAAACTAAAATATAAGAAAAATAGGAAAACTGTTCGTGTTTCCTTGTCTGTAATATTAGATTCTTTGAAATTTTTATTAACTAAGATTGATTTCCTGATAGGAGAAAATTTTGAAGTGGGGACAGCAAGAAAAGTAAAAGAATATAACGATATACTTTTTCAGTGTAAGAACATCTATTTTTTAGCTGAAAGAATTTTTGATTACGAATGGTTCCGGGATTTGCCTGCAAATAGTTGGGGAGCTTATATGCTCACAAAAGAGCTCAATATTAATTGTTGCCCTTATTGTAATGCACAATATACTTTTACTATAACTGGTAAAGGAAATATTAAGTTAATAAGACCACAGCTTGACCACTTTTTGCCTAAATCTCAACACCCGCTTTTAGCGCTATCTTTTTATAACCTTATTCCTTGTTGTAGTAATTGTAATTCTAGTTTAAAAGGGAGCACTACAGTTTCACATGATACTCATTTTAGTCCCTATGCAAAAAATAAAACTCATTCCAATACAAGGTTTACTTACATTCCAGGCGATTATGATGCAAGTGTTGGATTAAATCAAAATATAAAAGTAGAACTTTTATATAATGGTAATATAAAAAACGCACGGCTTAAAACCCGAGTAAATAATACAATAAAATTATTATCCCTAAACGATCTTTATTCATTGTATACGGATACAGTTCAAGAAATCATTCAAAAAAGGCATTATACTTCTGACAAATACATCAAAATGACCCAAAATACCTTTAAAGCATTGAAACTCTCAAACGAAGACGCATATCGCCTGGCTTTTGGAAATTACTATAATGAAGAAGAATTTAGCAAAAGACCACTTTCAAAATTAACGAAGGACTTAGCAATTGAGTTGAAAACATTAGTAGCCTATATATCGCCTTAGAAAATATTCTGCCGGTAAAATTTTATATCACAGGCAGAATATTGCGGTGAATTCCTGGATAGATTCGGAATTTGATAAAATTCTTAAATTTAAATCTTATTTGATTTGTGATAATAAGTCATAATATACTTCTCTATAATCGTTATAAAAATCTTTTTCTTTAATACCCAGATTAAATTGTTCGTTCCAAACTTTTAAAAATATTGCTAACATGGCCCAAATAGGATTTTCATTAGTAGGTTTAAATTTATCCAAAGCATTCTCTAAACGAACATCAATATGGATATTACGGTTTGATTTGTGCCAGTCATTTCGGTCGGATGGTGCCAGTAAGCTGCGCCCGTTTGTTTA
>NZ_DDGR01000017.1:15882-32207 GCF_002337775.1 Sphingobacterium sp. UBA1897 | reverse complement strand
TTTATTTTGTACTTGAATGGGAATTCCAAATAGTTTGCCAATAAATTTAACACGCTATTTGCCAATACACTACGAACGAATTTCTTTCTTAATACTGACCGTTATTGAACACTAGCCGTTCAATATTGAACAGGCTGCCAGCCATTTTCTATAATCTTATTCACACATATTGAATTGATCACTTAAGTCTTATAACTGTTTGAAAGCATATTACATTTCTTGTCCAACGTTACCTAAGTTGACAGCTGTTAGAGCAGCTGAAACACCAATGAACAAATTCGATTGTTCTAAGTAATTTCTTATATGCAGAAAGGGACAAGTCAAAGATCATTGGAAAAATGGAAATTAAATGTGTATATTCAATTATGGAGACATATATGATGGCTATAATATTATACCGTTTAGCAAGACAATTATGAAAAATATTTTTTTCGCTTCCACACTGGCTCTGTCTATACTTTCCTGCCAAGAGAATAAGCAACAGAACCCACCTATTGTAGAAAATGCAGTGGATAATGCTGAATCGGCTGCTTCAGGTTCTTTTAAGAGTTATCGTGGAAATAACATAACTGTAGACAATATCTATTCAGAGTTAATAAAAGATGATAAAAACCTTACAGCTCTCAATTCCAGGATTGTGAGGACATTAGAGGAAACAGAAAAAGTTTTAGCTGTATATAATAGTGTACTCGAAACCACTAATTCTTATTATCAGGATGCCAATGAACGAACGAAAGCCATTACAGATTCACTAGTAAAACAACAGGTACAAAAGGAAATTAGTGCCAGTGCTGATCGATACGATCTTAAAGTAAAAAATATAACAGATCATATCAGTCAAATAACTAAAAATAATGAAAATCTGGTTAGCACGTATACTGCTTTTAAAATCAGAAAAACGCTACCTGAAATTGAAAAATATCAAAATGCGCATCCTCTAAAAACAGATAGCCTGAATACTTTCATTATCAAGCAGAATAAATTGCTGGATGAATTAAAAAAAATTAAATAAATGTGCGGCTTCTTACTTTCGTCCATCCAGGCCCGTATCATCCTTTCCCTATTAAAAGCTAACCCCATCTGTCCATCGCTTGCCACTGCAATCAGACCGACGTCTGATTGATCTCAACGCCTAATTTCCTCAGTTCATTCGATTTTTTCCTGCGTTCATTGTTTTGTTATTGAATAAAAAACAGCACAATAATATTTTTGCTTCATCAAACAATTAAAATCAAAAAAGATGAACAGAGAATTAGTATTTTTAAGAATTTTCACAGTTGCAACTGTTATAGGAATTACATTAATTTCATTAACTGCATTTAAAAAATCAGGAAACCAAAAATTTAGTGAAATAGATGTAGAACGTATCAACATTGTGGAAAAAGACGGAACGGTAAAAATGGTTATTACCAATGTAGATCGTTTTCCGAACGGAACTAGCAAAATCAATAATCGCCCGACCAACGCAGACCGAAAAAAACGTTCGGGAATGTTATTCTTTAACGAAGAAGGCATAGAATGTGGCGGATTTATCTATGACGGAAGAAAAACAGAAAACGGACATTCGGCGGGGCTTTCTCTTACTTACGACCAATATGATGGCGACCAAGTAATGCAATTACTGACACAAGATATTGGAAAAGGCGACAAACGATCTGTTAGCAGTACGTTGGCGTTCAACGATCGACCAAACAAAGAATCGCAACTCAAAACAATGGAAATCATGCAAGAACTTGAAGTACTTCGCAAGAAAGATCCAAAAGCAATGGAAGAAAAATACAAAGAATATGAAGCACAAGGAATACTTGGTGGCGTTCCACGAGTAATGCTTGGTAAATCCAGAAGTCAAAACAACGGATTGTTTCTTTTTGATGATAAAGGCATGCCAAAAGCGATGTTTTATGTGGACAAAGAAAACAATGCAAAACTAGATTTCTATGATGAAACAGGAAAAGTCATGGCTTCATTTCCTGAAAAGAAAAATTAATTAGTTTCAGCATAAAAAAATAGTCCTGCAACATCTCAGGACTATTTTTTTTGTAAATTGTCATATCAAACTTCAATGAAAAATATCATCCACAAAATATATCAAATCCGACATTTTTTGCTGTTCATTTTACTGTTCGCTTACATACAATCCATTTACACGCGAATAGCAGTAAGACGGCAAATAAATGCTTACATATTCACTCCAGAAGCAGCTTTGGCTACAGTAATTGGAGCAGGAATTTTGTTTTTGATTATTCTTTTCTTCATTCGAAAATGGCAAGGAACAGATACGTTCACTAATCAAACAATGCTGAAAATTTTTGGCACTTCGTTGCTTTCATTTGTAATTTCTATGCAGTTGATAGGATTATTGATAGCATTTGCTTTTGGAAATATAGAGCGGAATTTCAACCAACAAGCCTTTACTCTTTCCTTGTTTTCTGATTTTTTGAATGGCGTTATTTACGGTAGTTTTTTCCTTGCCTATCACTATTTCAATAAAAATAAAAAACACCAACAAAAACTAGCAATATATAACCAATCTTTGGCAGAAAGTAAAATCAATCAACTCAAAGCACAACTTAATCCGCATTTTTTGTTCAATAATCTAAATGTATTGGATCAATTAATTGAAGAAGACAAACAAAAAGCATCTGATTTTCTGAACGAATTTGCCGAAATTTATCGTTATGTATTGCAAGCATCAGATAAGGAATTGACAGATATTGATCAGGAAATCGATTTTGCTAAACAATATTTCAAACTCATTCAGTATAAGTATGGAAATGCCTATCAGCTAAACATCGAAACCCAAAATGCAAAAGGTTTTATTGTTCCGCTTACTTTGCAATTATTAATTGAAAATGCACTTCAACACAATATAGGTTCACAAGAAAATCCTGTTTATATCAAAATAAATATTGATGAAAATATTTTTGTTTCAAATAATATAAATCTGAAGCGAAATACAAAGCTAACATCAGGACGAGCACTGAAAAACCTGAAAGAACAATATCAATTGCTTTCAAAAAAACCAATTGAAATTCATCAAACCGAAAAAGAATTTTCTGCAACTGTCCCTATTATTCATAAACAAAGTAAATGACAAAAATACTCATCATAGAAGACGAAATTCCGGCTCGAAAAAAGCTAAAAAGATTTATTGAAGAAGTAAATTCCTCAACCGAAATCATCGCCGAATTAGATACAGTTCAATCTGCTGTGTTTTTTTTGAAAAGCCACCAACCTGACCTTATTTTTTCGGATATTGAACTTTTGGACGGAAATGCTTTTGAGATTTACCAGCAAGTTTATATTTCGTGTCCTATCATTTTCACCACGGCTTACGACCAATTTTGGATGGATGCTTTTGATGGCAATGGTATCGCATATTTACTGAAACCTTTCTCTAAAGAACGATTTCTAAAAGCGTGGGACAAATATCTTTTACTTGGAAATGCTACTTCAAATGAAGAAAAGGCAATCGTCAATCTAACCAAATTTTTTCAGCAAAATTTCATCCAAAAACAGTATAAAAAACGTTTTTCCATCAATACGAATCAAGGGATTTATTTCTTAGAAACAGAAAACATTTTGTTTTTTGAAGCCGATGAAGGAATTATTTTTGCTTACGATACCAAAGGTAAAAAACATCTACTTACTGAAACTACATTGAAAGAAATTGAAGAGCAACTCAATCCTTTGGACTTTTTCCGTATCAACCGAAGTGAATTTGTTCACAAACCTTACATCGAAAAGATCGAACGATATAAAAAAAATACGCTTGCTATCAAATTAAAAGGATTTGAAACTTATTTAAAAACCAGTCAAAGCAATACGGCGACATTTCGGGAATGGATTGAAAAATAAGAGCGATCGCATTTAAGCGAGCTCTTTCCTTATTCTGCTCAAGGACTGCGGCGTTATTTTTAGATAAGAAGCGATATATTGCTGTGGAACCTGCTGAATGATCGCTGGGTAACGTCGCAAAAGTTCCAGGTATTTCGTTTTCGCATCACCATAATTCAGAAAATCATTATCTTTTATTTTTTGAAGCAACGAAGCCTCACTAAGGGTTTTGAAATAAACATATAGATTTGGAATGGTCTGAAAATAACCTTCAAAAACTGAAAAAGCTATCGTATAGATCTTGCTGGCAACAACTGCCTGAATAGCCTCTGTCGCAGGCTGCCTAGTATAGTAACTTTCAAGATTTGCAAAAAATTGGTGCTCCTTGATAAAATGCTTCGTGACATCATTGCCTGATATATCCGCACCCAGCAAACGTAAGATACCGCTTTCAACAAAGAGAATCTCAGACGCTACTTCATGGAGTTCTTCGATATAGATACCCGCTTTTACCTGGCGTAATTTAAAACTCCCAGCAAGCAGATCAATATCGCTTGCCGCAAGTATTCCTCCAAAAGCAAGTGCAGCCTTAAGTTTTTCCATTATTTTACGATTTGTAGTTCCAATAGACTGTTTGCGCAGGAGATCACAGCTTCTTTAACAGGAATGGGCTTCCATCCCAGTTCTCTCTGTGCTTTACTGATATCTGTTTTCCTCCGAACCATCTCCAACAAAACCGGCTTGAGCTTGGGACGAAATTGTGTCAGCATCCTTGTTATAAAGTTAGGAAATTCTGCTGTAGGAATTTTACGTCCCGGAAAATGATCTTTAAGGATGATCGCAACAGCCTTGAGCGTTAAATATCCTGTGGCAGCGATATACCTATTGCCGGCTGCAACAGGGCTTTCCATCGCCAAAATAAGGAGATCTGCAACAGAACGGACATCGACAAGATCGAAACCGATCTTGGGCAAGGCGGGATAACTCCCGTTCATCAAGGCGACAACGATCTCTGCAGAAGTACCATAATCTCTTTCGATCACCGGCCCCAAAATAGCCCCTGGACATACTGTAACCAATTCCAGCGAGCTAGCGTCTTGTCTGATAAAATCCCAGGCGGCCTTCTCGGCAATGGTTTTACTTTTATAATATGGCGTAATATCGCTCTTGCGGCTTATATCCGTCCAATCGCTTTCCGTTAAAATTTTGTTGGGTTCTTTATTTTGTCTACCATAAGCAATAGCGGCTAAAGAAGAGGTCATCACAACCCGCTTAACATTGTTGTCTACTGCGGCACTCAAAATATTTAACGTACCGTTTTTTGCAGGTACGATTAATTCATCCTCATTCTTGGGCAGTGTTGTAGGGAAAGGTGATGCAACATGCTGGATAAAGTCCACTCCTTTTGCAAGATCGTTCCAGATACTTGCATCGTTTAAATCTGCGACTGCAAAGTGCAGCTTATCCAAATGATCGGTATGTTGGCCAATCACCTCCTTTATCGATGATATGCGATCTCTGTTCCGTAGTGTACCTATCACCTCATAGCCTTTATTGAGCAATTGAATGGCCGTATGTGCACCTAAAAAACCGGTAACTCCGGTCAGTAATACTTGCTGATTTTTCATTTCCTTTTATTTATAAAGTTCGGATGATCTCATCAAGCTACCATTACCATTTGTTAAGAAATAAGGCTTTTTACATCTTTTGTGATTAGTTGCGCTACTTCACCTATCTCGGAGCAGATATAAACAGTTTTATCCATCTTTTCCAGATAAAGAGCAAACTCGTCGAGTACCTCAACGTCATTCCCGACGAGAATAAAACAGTCGAAAAGATGACCAAGGCTTCCAAGGGTTTCTATTTTTAAGCTTAATCTCTTTTGGAAAAAAATCATAACAATCATAACACATATTTTTAGAATACTTAAATGGCGCCCCGCTGACACCAGAAAACAACGGGGACACCATAGACAATCAGATTTGAAATGCATCAGCAAATCGGGCAAACGTTTCTCGTGCCGCATAAATGGCATCTGCAGCATGTTCTTCCGAAATATTTGCACGCAAAACATCAATAAAGACATTCCATTTCTGATTTGTTTCTGAACCATAGCCGGAGAAGAACGATACTCCTTCAGTTATTCCGTATTTCCCAAGCATTTGAACAATGACCATCCCGCCCATCACGGAACCCTCCATGACGTAAAGTGCACCCAGCGCCTTTGCCATACTGTCGATGGTAGGGACATGTACTTCTGGAAGTTCGTTCAGATCTCCACCTAAGTCCACGATATCCTCAGCAAGACTAACGGCATGTCGCCTTTCGGGATAATCTGCCAATATATTCGCAGTGATATATGGAGCAATGGCTTCTTCTAAATTCTTGAAATAGCTATAAAATATTTTCAACAGATCTGCGTATTCCGCATTGCTACGGATCGACTTTAATCTGGCGACAACCAATTTCTCCAATTGTTGGTGCGGTGAGGCGGTTTGATTTCTTAATTCTTCTTGTATCATCATTATTGTTTTTTATTGTAAAAGGTGATTTTTGTTCTATCATTCTACACCGCCACCCAGACTGCGATACAGGTCGGCAATGGCAGACAGCTCCTGACGTCGGACAGATGCGAGGTCAAGTTCGCTCTGCAATACATTAACCTGTGCTGTAATCACTTCGAGATAGTTTGCCATGCCATTCACGAAAAGGGTATTGGCATTTGCTGTTGCCTGCTGCAGTGTATTGACACGTTGGGCTGTAATGTACTGCTGCTGTTTCAGCTTCTCGATCTTTACTATGGCATCGGAGACCTCTCCAACCGCTCCCAAGACTGTTTTTCGAAATGCAACAATTGTTTTCTCTCGTTCAATAGCAGCTATCTTATACTGTGTGCTAAGTTCCTTATGCTGGAGTAATGGCTGTAAGATAGTTCCGCCCACAGTACCAAAGAGTGCTCCCGGAATATTGAACCAATCGCTTGCTTTCAGTGCCCCCACTCCGCCTGCGGCAGTAATTCGAAGTGCAGGATACAGCTGCGCTTTGCTGATGCCTACTTTTGCATTCGCAATCACCAGGTCCAGCTCGCGGCTCCGGACATCTGGTCGTCGCCGAACCATATCAATGGGCACACCAGTAGAGAGCTGCTCCGGAAACTTAATCTCATGAAGCACAGTACGCCCCAGCTGTATACCCGGCAATTCACCAGCAAGCACATGTAGCGCATTCTCCTGCAATATGATTTCCTTTTCAAGTTGCGGGATCAGCTCCGCGACTGCCAGTCGCTGTGCCTCTGCTTGCTGAACCGCCAAATAGGTGGCCTGCCCCATTTTATACTGCACATTTGTAATACGCAAAGTACTATCATTTAATGCCATATTCGCTACTGCGACACGACGCTGCTGATCTAGCATAAGAAGATTATAATAGCCTTTTGAAACACTGATAATAAGATCGGTCTGCAAGGCTTTACGAGCCTCATCACTCTGTAAATAAGCGGCAAGCACGGCTTTGTTGGAATTACGGATCTTTCCCCATACATCGGCTTCCCAAGTCAAACTGGCTCCTAAGGAATAATCCTCGATATGATTGGCCCCTAAAAACTGACTTGCCGTCATCCCGTTGAGGCTGTAATTAGAAGGATTACTTGTATTTCCCGTTGCATTGAGACTGACAACAGGTAGATTGTTCCATTTTGACTGCCGTACAAGCAGATGTGCTGATTCGATATTTTTCAGCGCGACCTGCATATCAAAGTTTTTCTTCAGGGTACTATCGATCATTACCTGCAACACTTTATCCGTGAAAAAACTCTTCCATGGCAGCATAGCGATACCAAGCGTATCTTTATCGGTCTCTCCACGGAAAGCCGCAGGAAGTTCTGGCTTGGGCAACTGGACGTCTTTAGTGATCGCACAGCCAACCAAGGTGCCTAGGAATGCAGTCATAAGAATAATTTGACGATAGTTTTTAGTTAAATAGCTCATAAATTGTCTCTTTTATTTGTCTTAAGCTTCTATAGCATGTTGGATCGCTGGTGTTGGTTGCGTTTTCCTACCCGATATTTTCTCCTGCAGAGCCTGAAACACAACGAACAGAACCGGTATGATAAATAATCCCAGAATGACACCACTGATCATTCCGCCTGCAGCACCTATACTGATCGAATGGTTTCCCATCGCGGACGGTCCAGTGGCCCGCATCATAGGGGAAATACCAGCAACAAATGCGATTGAGGTCATAATAATAGGACGGACACGCAGTTTGGCTGCCTCTAATGCGGCCTGCAGCAATGTAAGCCCTGCATGTCTGCGCTGTACCGCAAATTCGACGATCAGGATTGCATTTTTGGCAAGTAGGCCAATCAGCATAATCAGTGCCACTTGGATATAGATATTATTGTCAATGCCTGCGATGCCGATAGCTGCAAAAACGCCGATGATGCCTGTTGGAACTGAAAAAACTACGGCCAAAGGAAGGATATAGCTGTTATACTGGGCACACAGCAGGAAATAAACAAATAGTAGAGAGAGCGAAAAAATAATCACGGACTGGCCCCCGGACGAGATCTCTTCCCTAGTCATTCCCGAAAATTCATACGAGTAACCTGATGGCAATACATCAGCTGCGACTTCCCGGACAGCGAGGATAGCGTCACCGGTACTAAAGCCCGGTTTGGGTACAGCATTGACACCGATCGAGTTGAAAAGGTTATATCGTGTAATCACCTCTGGGCCAAAGACTCTTTTCAAACTGACCATTGTTTTTACGGGAACCATCTTGCCAGATCTGTTCTTGACATAGACTTCGTTCATCGAAGCCGGATCTGCACGTTCCTGTTTGTCGGCCTGTACCATGACCCGATAATACTTACCAAAGCGATTGAAATCGGAAACTTGCGCACTGCCGAAGAAAGATTGCATTGTTCCCAAAACATCTTTTTCATCCACCTCCAATTGTTCGATTTTTTCGTGGTCTAGAATCATCTCGTACTGTGGATAATCTGCACGGAAAGTGGTAAATGCGACAGATATTTCTTTGCGTTTGCTCAACTCGGCAATAAATTTGTTGGCAATACCACCAAATTTATCCAGCTTGCCGCCGGCTTTGTCCTCGAGGACCAGATCCAGCGCATCCACATTGCTGAACCCAGGAACGGTAGGAAAAGAAAACACAAAGCATTGGGCTCCCTTTATTGTATTGAGCCGTTTTTGAATTTCAGCAATGTTAGCAGAGACATCGTTCATCGATCCACGCTCACCATCCTTTTTCATCCTGAAAAAGGCTACTCCGGATGACGGACTGGTGGAATTTGTCAACACATTGAAACCTGCTACTTCATTGAATGCAAATTTCGCTTTCATATCCCGCACCTTATCGGCCGCCTCATCAAGGACTGCCTGCGTCCTATTCATGGACGAACCCGGGGGAAGATTGACCGAAATTGCAATAAAACCCAAGTCTTCTGACGGTATAAAACCTGTCGGAGTCCGACGAATAAGCCAGCCCGTAATTACAACAACAAGCGCTAACCCAGCGAGACTTGCCCATTTAAACTTGATCAGCTTTTTCACTGCTACAACATACTTAGCTGTTACATTTTCAAAGCCTTTATTGAAAGCGTAGAAAAAACGCTGTTTAAAATTTGTGGGCTCTTCTGCATGACCATGATTGACATCTTTCAACAATAAGGCACATAATGCGGGACTGAGGGTCAAAGCATTCAATGCAGAAATAACAATTGCAATAGCTAAAGTAAAGGCAAACTGACGGTAAAACACACCTGCGGACCCTTTCATAAAGCCAACGGGAAGAAATACTGCTGCCATGACCAAAGTAATCGAGATGATGGCACCAGTAATCTCGTGCATCGCGGACATCGTTGCTTTTTTGGCTGTCATATTTTTATTTTCCAGTTTGGAATGTACAGCCTCAACAACGACAATGGCATCGTCTACGACTATACCTATGGCCAGTACGAGTGCAAATAGGGTGAGCAGGTTGATAGAGAACCCGAAGACAGACATAAAGAAAAACGTACCTATAACCGCCACGGGAACTGCAATAGCCGGAATCAGTGTGGACCGGAAATCCTGCAGGAATAGATATACGACTATAAAAACAAGAATAAAGGCTTCCAGAAGTGTATGCTCTACCTGATCAATGGATTGATCAAGCATATCCTTGGTATTGTAGAGTATCTGCTGCTTGATCCCCGGAGGAAAATCTTTTTCAGCTTTTTTCAAAAATTCGGCAACCTTCGTCTGTATTTCTCTCGAGTTGGTACCAGGAAGCTGTATGACCTGGAATAGCACACTTTTTTTATCGTGCACGGTATTTAATGAATTGTAGGTGTAACTGCCCAGTTCCACTTTGGCGACATCTTTAAGTTTGAGCATACTGCCATCTCCGTTCGTTCTGATGATCATATTCCCATAGTCCTCGGGTCTGGTATACTTACCCGCATACTTGAGTACATATTCGAAAGATCTGTCGCTTGATTCACCAAACCTTCCCGGTGCCGCTTCTTGATTTTTACTTTTGACGGCGGCCATCACTTCTGTCGGTGTAATGTTATAAGCGGCCATTTGCGCCGGATTGAGCCATATTCGCATCGAATAATCTCTATTACTGCCGTAAAAAGTGACCTGGCCCACGCCCTGTATACGTTTTAACTCCGGAATGATGTTGATCTGAGCATAATTGGTCAGATATGTTGCATCGTATAGTTCAGGCTTATCACTCATCAAATTAATCGCCATAATAAGCGAATTTTGTACCTTTTGGGTGGTAGTACCGGCCTGGACAACTTCTGGAGGAAGCAATCCCGTAGCAGATGAAACTCGATTCTGTACATTTACAGCGGCCTGGTCGGGATCTGTGCCCAGCTTGAAGTATACGGATATGATGAGTGTACCGTCGTTGCTCGAAGTGGAACTCATATAGGTCATATTTTCTACCCCATTAATGGCTTCCTCCAGCGGTGGCGCTACCGCACGCACCATCGTTTCGGCGTTGGCACCGGGATAATTGGCCGAAACCTGAACCACTGGAGGTGCTATATCCGGAAACTGTTGTATAGGTAGATCCATCAGACCTACCGCGCCAAAAATGACCAGCATGATGGAAACCACAGTAGCGATAACTGGCTTATCAATAAAAATTTTTAACATGGTATAATCGTCTTTAGCATAAGTAAAATAAGGTGACTAGTTGCTCGCCATTTTATCGGATGATATCTCGGGCTTAACAGCCATTCCATCTTTAAGGGACTCCAGCCCTTTTAAAATAAGTCTATCCCCACTAGCCAGGCCGTTGGAAATGTAATAGCTGTTTCCGGCAGCTCCGGTAACCGTTAATGCAACCTGCCGGGTTTTGTTGTGCTGGTCAACGACATAGGCAAAGAGCTTGTCCTGCATTTCGAACGTGGCTGCCTGGGGTACAGCAACTACACCATGCTGCCTCAGGCCAAGTCTAATACGGCCTGAGTTGCCTGAACGAAGCAAACCTTGCCTATTTGGAAAGGTAGCCCTTAGGGTGATTGCTCCAGTAGACCTGTCGAATGCTGCATCAACCATGTCAAGCCGACCTGTTACGGGATAATCAGCTCCACCAGAAAGCACCATATTTACCGCAGCGCTGTTCTTTAACTTTTCGTCGATTGAACGACCTTGCAGACCATCCTTAAAGGCGACAAAATCAGCTTCTCCAACAGAAAAATAAGCGTGAACCTCCCTATTGTCGGAAAGATAGGTCAATGACTGGGCATCGGACGGAGCAACAAGACTACCGGTTTTCTTTCCGAGACGGCCAATATAGCCACTTACAGGAGCTTTAATGGTAGTAAAATTTAAGGTGATTTTGGCATTTTCTATTTTTGCCATCGCTTTTCGTTCACCCGCTACCGCTGCGTCATAGCTAGCCTGTGCTGTTTTAAGCTGATAGTTTGATACGACTCGATTATCAACGAGCACTTTTAGCTTTTCGACTTCAATTTTTGCGGTCTGTACTTCGGCCTGCGCTATGGATAGCTGTGCTTTCGCATCGTTATATGCTTCCCGGTATGGGCGTGAATCGATCAGGAAGAGTGCTTGGCCCTTTTCCACATAGGCACCTTCCTGAACCAAAACCCTTTCCAGGATTCCATTCACCTGGGGGCGGATCTCGACATCAGTAAGCCCCTCTAGCTGTGCAGGATATTCTGTATAAACGACCGTATCGGTCTTGTTTAGAACCAGCACTGGAACCTCAGGAACACTGGGCTCCTGAACAGGTTGATGACCTGGTTTGCAGGAAGAAAATATGATAACTGGAATTGCAATTCCGAGTAACAGATTTTTTTTCATAAAAATTTGATTTGATATAATAGAAATGTGTAAGAATATGAGTGACTGCTGAATTTCTTGAGTTATTCAGTGCTGGTAGTACGGATTAATCAGTAAGTATACGACCACTCCAGTAAAACTGACATACAACCAGATCGGCATAGTCCACCGGGCAATCTTGCGGTGCTGACTAATTCGATTATTTAGCGCAAAAGCCATGGCTAAGAGCCCAAGAGGCACAATGACGGCTGCCAGCACAACGTGCGTGACCAAAATAAAGTAATAAACTCCTCGCAATATGCCATCTCCTTTATAACTGGTAGAAGGTATAGAGAAATGATAGAGCAAATAAGAAAACAGGAATAAGGAGGTAAAGGAGAAGGCAAGAAATATTGAACTTCGATGCAGGAGTACGTCTTTACGACGAACTGCAAACAATGCAAATAGTAGCGAAAAGAAGGTTAAACCATTTAAAATTGCATTGAGCATGGGCAGGCTGGAATAATCACAGCCTGCGACCAAGCTTACTTTTGGCATAAAAAAAGTAAGCAGGATTAAACCATTAATAACGATGGTGAGTACCCAGATAAGTAATATAGAATTTCTGTATGGCATTATTTTATAGATATTTTGTGATTGATGACTGAGCTGGTATTCGTGCAAGCATGGATAAACATTGATTTCAAGAATTAAACATACTACATGGTATGTTTTTGAATATAAAAAGGTTTTTATTGCGCATGATATTTTTTTAACATACTAATCAGTATGTTTTAATACGTAAAAATTAGATTTTAATAAGTCAACCAAAACATACTATAAAGTATGTTTTTATCAAAAAAAAAATTTACTTCAATGAATCGAGGTATTGTCGGAATTCGCTTAGAAATGATACATAATAGGGTTTACCTAATAACTTTCCCATATTTCTGACACCATGGTATAATGTTATGATATGAAGCGCTATCTGTTTGGCATCATGCGAACGCGCTAACTGCCCTGTCTCCTGCCCCCGTATGATCTCAGCTTCGATCGCTCTCTCCCATTTATTCAACGATTTTTTCAACGCTAACCGAAATGCGTCATTCAGTGGAGCCATCTCTTGAATAAGATTTACAGCCGGACAACCATGCTCAACCGTCATAAACGGATGTTTAAAGAGAAGTTTATCCATCATTTTATAGATGTTATCTCTAAAATTTGAGCTTGATGACAGTGAATTTTGAATGTCTGGCCAAATCTCCGTATGCATAGCTTCTTCTATCAACGCTATACCCATCTCTTCTTTATTTTTGAAATGATAGTAAAAGGCTCCTTTGGTCACCTGTGTTGTAGCCAGGATGTCATCAATACTGGTCGATTGAAAACCCTGCTTGTATATCAATTCCATTGCTCTTCTGAGAATATCTGATCTTGTTGCCTGTGCTTTTGACATAAACATACCAATTAGTATGTCGCAAATATACACAGCAAATGCACTGTTTGTCTCCCCCACTTGTCATTCTTAAGTAAAACTGAAAAATTAAAGGAAGTAGTCACTTCATCTCTATTCTTTAGCTATTAAGGGCTAACTGTATGTAAAATGTTTTTGACGGTAAAATGACCCTAAGAAAATCAAAACACTAGATTCTTTTAATATGTTTGCAAACATACTAGTTAGTATGTTGTTTTATTTCCTTAACATTGAAGCAGTTTTTAAGTAAGAAATTTCATCATTTAGGCATTTAGATGAAAACATACTAGTTAGTACTTTTTATAAATTAGGCAAAATAACGAGCCTTGATCTTTTATCTATTACCCATAAAAAAATGTTATGTATTACTTTTTTCTTGTTTGTCATTCAGCTATTCGATGGTTTGTCTTAGGTAGCCTAATTTATGCCATATTCGCTGCGTTCAGGGGATTGAGATTGAAAAAAAAATTCAGTCCCAAGACCAATGCTGTTCGTCACTGGACTGCAACCATTGCCCATGTTCAGTTATTGATCGGAATGGCACTTTATATCCAAAGTCCTATTGTCCTAGCTAAAACGACTGACGGGTTGGGTTCGATGGCTAATCCGCATGTTTTCTTCAAATATATCCATATTTCGTTTGCTGTAGTGGCAATCGTGTTGATTACGATCGGCTCAGCTAAAGCCAAACGTATGCAGGAAGACCAAGCCAAATATCAAACCATGCTATGGTGGTTTTCCGCAGCATTACTTATTATACTAATTGCGATTCCATGGCCGTTTTCTCCCCTGGCAGCACGCCCCTATCTACGCTCATTCTAAATCAATTCATTATACGCTACTAATTTTCAACGTGCAAATGTTAAATCAAATTTTTAAAACACAGTTGGGCCGCCTGCGGCTGCTCAGTTATCTGGAAGGTATTTCGCTTCTTATCCTTGTCTTTATTGCGGTACCATTAAAATATTGGGGACAACAGCCCATGCTGGTTAAAGCGCTTGGACCAATCCATGGTATGCTCTTTTTATGGTTTATTATATCAACACTTAGTGTGGGGATCGAAAGGCACTGGAGATTCAGACAAACAACTTGGAAAGTATTACTTGCCTGCCTTATCCCCTTCGGTACATTTTATATCGATAGGCGTATTCTTAAACCTATCATGGAGGCTGAATGAATAAGAAAACGATAATCGTAGCTAGTATAGCTTTCATAAATTTGATCATTATTTTTGTGGGATACCATATCCGACCTTCTCATTTAAATTATGATACAGCATCCGTAAAGCTAGACTTTACTGTACCGCCCAACTTTCCCGTCCCAAATGCTCCATTCGGTCAACAACAGATAACCCCAGCCGGATTCCAACTTGGAAGGCTTCTCTTCTATGATCGGGTGCTTTCCCTAAACAATTCCATTTCGTGCGCAAGCTGCCATCATGCAGCCGCAGCTTTTTCAGACGAGAATAAGGCGTTGAGTCAAGGTATGAAACAATGTACCGGAACAAGAAATGCTCCGGCACTATTTAATCTTGCCTGGCAAAAGGAATTTATGTGGGATGGACGCATCAAAGAATTGCCACTATCATCTCACAATGCCATTACCAATCCTTGTGAAATCGCCAACAGCATGGTGGGCGCAGTTGAAAAACTTCAGTCGAACAGCAATTATAAAGGATTTTTTAAAGCTGCTTTTGGTTCAACAGCTATAGATTCGACAAAAATGCTGAACGCACTTGCACAGTTTATGACTATGCTCGTATCTGCTAATTCACGTTACGACAAATATACAAGGCATGAAAATGGTGGCATCTTTACGGATACGGAGAAACAAGGGTATACATTATTTAAAAAAAATTGCAGCGTATGTCATCGGGAGCCATTATTCACAGATATGAGTTACCGTAATAACGGTCTAGACCTCATATCCCGAGACTCGGGGAAAAGTAGTTCGACACATTTGGCAAGTGATATAGGAAAGTTTCGTGTGCCCTCACTCCGAAATATTGAAGTCACGGCGCCCTATATGCATGATGGGAGGCTCGCGACACTGGAAGAGGTGCTAGACCATTATACTGAAGACATAAAGCATAATTCTAATCTAGCTGGGGAGTTACAACAAAATGGCAAAATAGGCATTACGCTTTCTGCTAGTGAAAGAAGCAAAATTATAGCTTTTTTAAAAACATTAACAGACAATGACTTTTTAACCGATCCAAGATTTCAACGGCCATGAACAGATAAGATTAGGATAAATATCGATAGCACTTTTAAGCATCTTTCTATTCGGCACATACTGACGATTTAATTAAAAACTGGATGAGAAATCGCAATACAATTGAACTCTTAGGTTTTTGGGAAAGTATATATAATCCCAATTTTAAACCCGTCGAATTCGACGGGTTTAGAAAACAAGCTGGTCTCAATAGTTTTGTGATGACTCCCAAACGCTGGATAGAAAATACCAATGCAATTGGTATAATTTCTAAAGCTGGGAGATACGGAGGAACTTTTGCTCATAAGGACATAGCACTAGAATTCGCTTCCTGGATTTCAATCGAGTTTAAACTTTATATAATAAAGGAGTTTCAACGTTTAAAAGACGATGAAAACAATCGTTTGAAATTAAATTGGGATTTAAATAGAACGCTAGCTAAAGTGAATTATCAAATCCATACAGATGCTATCAAAGAAAATCTCATTCCAGCAGAA
>NZ_DDGR01000017.1:0-15557 GCF_002337775.1 Sphingobacterium sp. UBA1897 | reverse complement strand
CATTCCTCTAACTGGAAATATAATGAGTTTTAAACAAATCTTATCATCAATGCGTTAGAGATGCAAATTTATTTCTTATCCTATGCAAAGTCGACCGAAGAACAAATCTGTTAGATTTGTAAGACTGCAAATGATCAAAATCTAGATAGAATGTATAAATGTTCCTAATATGAAATCAATATTTGAGAAAAACATAAGAGAAGCGGTCATCGAAAGAATTAATTTATTACACGAGGACAGCAATGCTCTTTGGGGAAAAATGACAGTAACGCAAATGGTCAGGCATTGTATTTTATGTGAACAATATTACCAAGGATCCATAAAGGTTAAGCGTTCATTTTTAGGGCGAATGTTAGGTCAAAATGCGATAAAGGGGATATTGAAAGATGAAACAACAAGTTTTGGCAAAAACGCACCCACATCCGCTGTATTTATCGTAAATGAAGACATACTTGATTTAGAAATGGAGAAACGAAATTGGAAATTATTAATCGAGCGATATGAAACATTTGAAAAAGATACATTCGTACATTGGTTCTTTGGTAAAATGTCCAGAGCCCAATTAGGTCAGTTCATATACAAACATTGCAACCACCATTTAAAGCAGTTTGGAGCGTAACCCCAAAAGCCACGAAGCCGCTACATGGGTCAGGCATTATAACGGGTTCGTTTTACGGCAGGTATCTGAAAATGGAATAAAGCCAATTTCATATCAGATTACCGAACAGTATAAGCTGATGAAGTATTTTATGAATAATCACGAACGAATGCTATCCGAATTGAGGTTTGATTTTTAAATCAAACTAGTTGCACTGGCCGAAGCACATCTAACCAGACGTCCGAAACTCTACTGTTAAAATGTCCTGTTTTGAGGGGAGAGGTCACTCGTGTTTACAGCTCAAACTATAACATTACATGAAATGGAAAACTTCAACGCCTGTCAATATTTCATCGTTCAACAACGAGAATAGAACTTGGATAAGTATAGAAAGTAAAGATATAACTGAAATTTTACATTTTAAACTATAACTTAGCGAATATTTTTTTCGTCTCTTTATATGAATTTTATAAACTACACCAGTAATATCAATAATGAGGAGAAAACTAACTATTCTACTTTTTAGCGTCTTGTTTTTAATAGTTGCATCTTGCAGCCGTAATGAACCATTTGATCCAAAACCTCAACCAGAACCGGAACCCCTTATAGAATACGCTTGTCCAAAGGCAGACGATATTTATAAAATCTATCCGGACACTTTATTTGTGAATCCAACAGGCTTATACATCATATACGAGAAAAAGCCAATAAGTTGACATACACGGATGAATTTAGCACTACATTTGGATTATTTACCTGTGAAGGAAAGTTTGATAACCGCAATAAGACAGTGAATAACCCACTATCGTGGAAGATCAAAACAGATGATAAAGAAAACCGGGATGTAGTTTATGCCAATCAAGGGGTTATCCAAATCAAGCAGGTACTCTTACCGAAAGACATCGATCGGATCTTGACGTTTAAGGAAGGAGAAAAAATGGAATATAGTGTTTCTCTATTAAATTTCAAGGAGGATACGATCCAAACAAGTAAAATTACTTTTATCTATAAAAAGGATTTATAGCTAAACTAATTAATGTAGTTTTTATTATTGATGTAAGTGTAACGACGGCAGTCCTGCCTATCAAAATCTACGGCTTTATTTCTTTGTATATCGGCTGGAATTCGCGATGCCATTTCTCCAATTTATTATTTTTAAACCTAAATAAATAGAATTCATCATCAAAAGGAAAATTCCTGTAGGAGATAACTTCGATGGTATCCGTAGCGTTTGCTTCCTTTTGCGCAATTGAATAGGATGATCCGAGAATATCAACAACTTGCAATTTGGACATCCCCAGTTCAAGCTGCTCCATTTTCGATTTTCTCATTGTGGCAATGCGTGTACCGGAACAGGAAGATAACACCACAGTTAAAAGACTTAAAATAGTTATTAAGTTATTCTTCATATATCTAATTTAAGAAATAATTTCATTAAATTAGATCAAGGGACTGCTTAAAATCTAATTATTATGATGAAGAATATAGTTTTATTAATGGTATTCCAGGTATTTGCCACGACGTTCTGCAGTGCGCAGATTGACTCTACTATTTCAAACAAATTAATTACAATGGCGAGGTTAGATCAAGAAATCATGCAATCTCCGCCAAAAAACGTCAAACCTGCGAGTGAACAGCATATGGCTCTTATCGACAGTATGGCAACGGTAAATTACAACGAAGCAAAAATAATTTTTGAAAAATATGGATTTCCTGGTTTTGATATGGTTGGAGAGGAAGGAAGCAAGAGTTTTTGGCTCATCGTACAACATTGTGATAAATGGCCAAAATTTCAAGAGAAAGTTTTGAAAAAAATGGAAGCTCAGGTAAAAAAGAAAAATGCCCATTCGACCTATTATGCCTATCTCGTGGACAGGATAAAAATCCGTGCGGGTAAAAAACAAGTCTATGGCACACAAGTGTCCTATCATACAGATACTTGTCAAGCCTATGTTGCAGATGTAGAAGATATGAACAACATCAATAAAAGAAGAAGCGATGTTGGTCTAAATACTATTGAAGAATATCTCAATACAGTTAGTAAAAACCATTTTTTAAGAAATGAAGAAAGCTTTAGAAAAAAAGGCATTACCGGCCCTACATTATATCCTATTGAGCAAAAAATATAGGTCTTCTAACTAGTTGGATCTGTTAGGCCTGGTCCATTTAACAGCTATAGATTAGATGAAAGCCCGTATCCTTTGCTTGGAATAGAAACATTTGAAAAAGATACATTTGTACATTGGTTCTTTGGTAGAATGTCCAGAGCCCAATTAGGTCAGTTCATATACAAACATTGCAACCACCAGTTAAAGCAGTTTGGAGCGTAACCCAAAAAGCCACGAAACCGCTACATGGGTCAGACGTTATAACGGCTTCGTTCTAAGGCAGGTATCTGAAAATGGAATAAAGCTAATTTCATATCAGGTTACCGAACAGTATAAGCTGATGAAGTATTTTATGAATAATCACAAACGAATGCTATCCGAATTGGGGTTTGATCTCTCTATATCCCGGGCTATAAAATTAGAGGATAATAAAAGATGACAAAGGATTTCTATTTTTAAGCTTAATCTCTTTTAGAAAAAAATCATAACAATCATAACACATATTTTCAGAATACTTAAATACCCCCCGCTGACACCAAAAAACAACGGGGGAGGTCATTATTGGTGTAATGTTTCAACACGCAGGATTGTGTTTAATCTCGGATATGATCTATTATAAAAAAAGCGCCAGTGAACAAACTCAAGTTATTTATTTATATTTGATATGCTCAATTTCTTTAATTTGCATAGTATTCTACCAATATAAATGGGAAAACCTGTATTTTTATATCTGATTTTGTTTTTTATAGCCACAATTTCGAAAACTAAAGCGATTGCTTTAAAAGACTCCTCAATTCTCAATCTTACTAATCTCATTCAAAATAAAGATACTTTTGTTGAGCAAAAAGAGCTTTATCTTTCCCTAATAAAAAAAAAGCTGGACAATAGCACCGAAAATCTGAATCTAAAATTTGAATTACAAAAACAGCTGAGTAGCTCATACGCATCCTATAAATCTGATTCCGCTATTTATTATGCTAAGAAAAATTTGGAACTGGCAAATAAACTCCAGAGTCCAAATTGGATACTAGAAACTGAATTAGACCTTTCTCTACATTATCTGGTCGCAGGTATGTACATTGATTCTAAAGATATTTTGGATAGAATACCCATCCAAAAATTAAACAATCACCTAAAAATAAAATATCTGGATGCTCAAAAGAACTTTTTCAAGTTTTACGCATACCATAATTATAACCAAAAAAATTATTTAGCAATTAGCCGTAATTATCGTGATTCTTTATTAACGCTGCTTGATGAATCTTCGAATCACTACAAAATGGTATATGCAGAAAAACTGATCGACCTGAACAAAATAAAAGAGGCTAAAGTAATCTTGAATTCAATATTCGCGACAATAAAGGAAGATAGCCATGAAAAAGCAATGCTTGCATTTTCACTTTCAGAAATATACCGAAAGGAAGGCAATGTAGGCAAGCAGTGTGAACTGCTGATTATATCCGCTGCTTGCGATATTAAAAATGCGATAAAAGAAAATACTTCCATGCAAGCGTTAGCATTTTTACTGCACCAACAAGGTTACATCGATGAATCCTATATGTGTATAAAATCATCGCTTGAAGACGCAATCTTCTGCAATGCTAAATTTAGGACCTATGAAGTTTCTCAAATTTTCCCAATTATTGATACCTCTTATCAGGAACATCAAAAACAAAAAAAGGAGCAATTGTTTACATTTTTAATTGTTGCTTCCGTCCTTTCCATATTATTGATACTAGCGATAATATATGTTTATAAACAGATGAGAAAAGTGAGTAGGTTCAGGCTCGAATTATTTAAAGCAAATCAGGATCTCAATAAACTAAATGACGAATTACAAACTAAAAATGAAGAGTATAAAATTGTAAACAACAAATTGTCCAAAACGAACAATTTGTTGTATGAATCCAATCACATCAAAGAGGTATACATCGGACATTTTCTTGATATCTGTTCAATGTACATCACGAAATTGGAGAAATTTCAGACCTTAATAAAGAAAATGATCATGGGAGACAAAATTTCGGAGCTCCTTAACCTGGTCAAATCTAACGAGAGAATAGACAAAGAGAAAAAGGAACTGTTTAATACCTTTGATCATATTTTTCTTCATCTCTTTCCCAGTTTTGTAGACGATTTAAACTCGTTGCTTACCGAAGATGGAAAGATAATGCTTAAAACGAATGAGCTCTTGAATACCGAATTACGCATCTTCGCCCTAATCAGACTCGGTGTAAATGATTCATCCAAAATTGCTGGATTTCTCCATTGTTCCTTAAACACAATTTATACTTATCGGGCAAAAATTAAAAGCAAAGCTATCATAGATAAGGATGAATTTGATAAAAACATCATGCAGATCGGAACGATTAAAAGTATTTAGAAACAAGACACCCGATACGTTTAAATACCCATCTATACAGCTCTGATTCGCTGTATTACATATCGTACTGCGTGCTAAATTTAGATTATTTGGTACGCTAAATGCTATTTCCCTACCTAATTTACTGCCGTTATATCTATATTTTTCTTTAGAAAAATATAGATATAACACCTAATAATCAAACACTTAAACATTCTCCAGACTTATATTTTGCGTTTACGATCTTTTTCCTGGGATTTGGTTTCTCTAGATTTGGAACTGTAACCAATGGCTGTTTTAGAAACTACCTAAGCAGCAAAAAAGGGATAATTTAAAAATTTTAAACAACCAATTTATGAGGGTAATCTATTTAAGACAGTGCTCGTCTTTAAAGTATCTATTAACTGTGTTTATGTGGATACTGATAATGACATGGGTACAAGCTCAAGAAAAAAACATTCAAGGGAAAATTCTTGATGTGACAGGTAAACCAATGGCCGGTGTTTCTATTACCGTATCCGGAAAACCAAAAGCTACTAAAACAGATGACGAAGGAAGATTTTCACTATCCGCAGTAAATGTCGGGGATAAATTACAGATAAGTTTTCTAGGCTATAAAAAATTGGAAAAGAATATTGATAACGCCACTGTCTATAATCTAACGCTTGAAACAAATGAAGAAAGATTAGCGGACGTTGTAGTAGTTGGCTACGGAACCCTAGATAAAAAAGAAGTAACCAGCGCCATTACACATCTAAACGGTAAGGATCTCAACGTATTTGGTGGAAATGGCGTACTTAATGCTCTTGCTGGCAAGGTAGCGGGACTCAGTGTAGTAAACACTGGCCAGTCAGATCCGAATTCCTCTCCCAGTCTGCAACTACGTGGTGTGTCTTCCCGCAACGCCGGACTTGGACCGCTTTATGTGGTTAATGGTGTTCCTGGGGGAAATGTTGACAACTTAAATCAAAACGATATTGAATCAATCGATATACTCAAAGGAGGTGCAGCTTCTGCTATCTATGGAACACGTGGGAGCAATGGCGTAATTATTATCACAACAAAAAAAGGCACATCTGAGCCTTACGCATTTTATGATGGATATGCGAGTTTTGACTTACCGAATAACCGTATCCAGGTTCTCAGTGCCGAAGATTTTTTAAAACACAACCGAGGAACGGATTTTGGAGGAAATACCAATTGGTTTAACGAAGTATCGCGCAAATTCGCCTTTAATCAAAAAAACACGCTTCAGTTAGCTGGTGGAAACAGACAAACCAATTATATCGTCTCATTTGACCTGCGCAATGCTCATGGATTGGACTTACGTTCAGACAAGAAAGAATACGGGGCGCGGTTGAATCTGTCCCATACCTCGGCCAATAACCTGTATACAGCCACTGTAACCATTGCGCCCAGATTCCTTAAAGCAAATAATGCCAGTTATAATGCATTCAATCAAAGTTTGACACTAAATCCAACATTGCCGGTGATGGATGCAAAAAATCCAAACTTATTCAATTATATCAATACGGGTTTTTCTGGAGCTTATAATCCTGTTGAAGAGCTTCGCACGGTATTGGATGGAACCGAGGGAAAGTACCTGGACTGGAATGCAGCTTTTAAACTTAACATTTTGGAAAACTTGTCTACACAGGTAACGTTGGCACAACAATCTTCTGATTTTTTTGATTTCAATTTTACACCGTCCTACAATACAGGCGCAATTAATGGAAATAGTGGTAGAAATTCAGCGGGAAGAAATTATAAAAAAAGTGACCAGTATGTATTTGAATGGACAGGAAACTACAAACAAAGTTTCGGAAGACATAATATTAACGTATTAGGAGGATATGCATATAATTATTTTCTGTATTCAGGAATGAATGCAGGTAACCAAAATTTCCCATCCGATGTACTGACGTATAACAATCTGGGCTCAGGTCAATATGACGTCCCTATTCCTACCAATCCACAGCCTGGTGATTACACATTCAGATCGGTTGGTTCATATAAAAATGATGCGAAACTGATCGCTTTTTTTGGAAGGGTAAATTATGATTTGGCAAATAAATATTATGCATCGGCAAGTTTGCGCTATGAAGGCTCTTCTAAATTTGGAAGACTGAACAAATGGGGTTATTTCCCCGCTCTCTCCTTAGGCTGGCGAATTATGGAAGAGGATTTCTTTCCGAAAGCTTCTTGGATCAATGACCTGAAACTTCGAGCAGATTACGGTGAGACGGGTAATCAGGACTTTGGCAGTTACCTTTCGTTAGATACTTATCAAGGTTATGGTTATTTTGCGTTTAACGGGGCATCGTACCAAGTTTGGGGTCCCAGTCAGAATACCAACTATGACCTTCGTTGGGAAAAAGCACAGAACTTAAATTTCGGTGTCGATTTTGATCTTTTCCAACGAAAAATAAGTGGTAGTATCAATTATTATGTACGTACCAATAAAGATCTGCTAGGCTCTTATAACGTTCCGGTTCCACCATTCGTGTTAACAACAACCTTTGCCAATGTAGGTACTATGAAAAATTCGGGCCTGGAGGTGCAATTAAATGCTAAAATCCTCACCCAGAAAGATTTTTCATATTCGGTAAGTTTCGCTGGAGCATCAAATAGCAATAAATTCGTTTCCTTTTCAAATGACATTTATAAGGGGCAAAACTTTCAATTCATGTCCTATATGCCTTCGCCGGGGTCTCCCGGACCAGCTCAACGTTTGGAAGAAGGACGGAGAATCGGCAGTTTCTATATGTACGAATCTGCCGGTATCGACGCCACTGGACGTTTGATGGTGTATGATAAGGACAACAATATTATACCCGGAAACACAGCAAAGGAAGAAGATAAACGTTTTGTAGGCAATGGATTACCATTGTTTACCGCTAGTTTGGGACAGAACTTTACCTACAAAAACTTCGATCTTTCGGTATTTTTACGAGGTTCATTTAAATACGACCTCTTTAACACGACCGCTTTTTATCTGGGAACCCCAGTTACGCAATCTGGTGCGAACGTGCTCAAATCGGCTTATGGAAATGGCAAATATGCTGCGTTGACCAATGCAGAGACCTATTCTACTCTTTCGGATTACTTCTTGGAGAAAGGTGATTTTGTAAAAATCGACAATATTACGATTGGTTATAATATCAAACCTCCTGTCAAGCAAATTAGTTCGATCCGGGTGTATGCCGTAGCACGGAATCTATATACTTTCACCAAGTTTACAACAGGTGATCCTGAAGCAATATCCGTTAATGGACTAACACCCGGTATAAATACTTCCTTGTCTTACTATCCATCGACGGCACAATTCCTAGCAGGCTTACAGGTTAAATTCTAACGATTAAACACAACAAAGAGATGAAATTTTCATTACGTTATATAATTCCCCTTTCCATTAGCACCCTAATTTTGGGAAGCGCAAGCTGTACCAAGCTTGACGAAACCTTATATGATAAAATTACTTCTGACAATTTCTTACAGAAAAGAGAAGATGTGATCCGTGATTTTTTGAGACCGTTTGAACATGCCTTTTGGTCGATTCAGGGTGGTGGTCTATTTTACGCGCAGGAACTCCCTGCCGACCAATTGATGACCCCAAATAGAGATGGCGACTGGTTTGATGGAGGCAAATACCAACGGGCTCATTACCATACCTGGACAGTTCAGGATGATTATACCAGTGATATGTGGAAAGCTCTTTTTCAGGGTATCAGTTTAGCGACAAACTCGCTTGAGGATATCGAAAAGGTGGATATCCAAAAAGTTCAGATCACTGAAGCGGAAAAGGCCGACTTTGTGGCTGAGCTGAAGACACTCCGGGCCTGGTTCAACCTACGGGCTTTTGATTTATACCGGAATATTCCACTGGTAACAAAAGTAAAGGGTGAAACTGTAACTCCGCCGCAAGCGACACCTGCTGAAACCTTCGCCTTTATTGAAAAAGAGCTGAAAGATGCTATTCCCGGATTGCCACTCCGTCAGGATCTCGGCACAACGGGTATTGGTAGATGGACAAAAGGCGGAGCTGCAGCCTTGTTGGCCAGACTTTATCTGAATGCTGAAGTTTATACGGGTCAAAGCAAATATGCTGAATGTGCTGCGGTATGTCAGGATATCATAGACGGAAAATATGGCAATTACCAATTGGAAACGATATGGTCAAAACCTTTTGATTACGATAACGCAAATTCCAGTGAAGTTATCTACGGATTCCCTGCAACTTTGGCCCGCACACACTGGCATTATAGTTCGGATATGTATTGGTGGATGGCACCACATCAGGCTCAAAATTTCTTCGGCTTTACCGATTTCGGAAATATGAATACCCGCTATGCCCTTCAGCCAGGACGGGATGTGGACAGTGTCGAGTATAATTTTGCCCTCGGTAAGCCCTTTATCAAATTTCAGCGCTATCCAGATGATCTTCGATTAAAGAAATATAAAAATCTTGGCAATAGTAAACGAGAAGGTATGTTTTTGTTCGGTTACCTCCCCTATTATAGCGATCCGACAAAATTGGTCAAAAGCAACCGAGGATATACCATCTTTGCCCGTGATCAGGTGGGATGGTTTAAAGATACCCCTCCGGGAACAAAGATCGCAGATAAAGAATCCAATATGAACCATGCAGATGATAACTCTGGCTTATGGGTTGCGAAATATCCGATATATCCTTCTAAGGATCCAAATACCATTTCTTCGGCATTTGCAGAGATTAGACTTGCTGAAATTTATTATTCACTAGCTGAATGTAAATATAGAACCGGCGATAAAGGATCCGCCGCAAAATTGTTGAATGCGGTGCGTAAGCGTAACTATCCAACTGGCTCAAACAGCCTGTACCTGGAGTCGGGACAGCAATTGAGCGATCAGGAAATGATCGATGAATGGGGTCGTGAGTTCCTGGTCGAAGGAAGACGCCGAACCGATTTAATTCGTTGGGGTAAATTCAATTCTGGAAAATGGTGGGATAAAGAACCTGATAATAGTGATCATACTAAAATTTATCCTATTGGTCAGAGTGTTTTCACACTAACTCCGTCATTGCAACAGAATCCCGGATACTAATCAGTTTTAGTAAGTATAAAACCTTTTGAAAGTTATGAAATTTAATTGGAATATAAGATTGTCGGCTTCAAAGCAACTTGGAAATATCCTGCTATGGGGCGTATGTTTAATAATGGTGCAGTCCTGTTCGAAAGAACTGGATGCACCTACTCCACTGCCATTCGAAATTACGGATATTACAGCATCTGCTGATAAAGTGGTCATTAATCCGAGTAAGCCGTCTGAGGATGCTCTTACGGTTTCGTGGCCGGCATTTTCAAACTCAATGATCTCTTATAAAATAATCCTGGCTAACGGTGAGCAACGGGATAGTGTAGCAGTCGCCTCTGGAGCGATAAGCAAACGGTTTACCCAGGGTGAATTGAACGCTATACTAGTTGAAAAATTGAAGATGACGGTCAATATAGAGTCCAAACTGGATATTACGGTGCTCGGACTAATTCCGTCAAAAACGCTGTCAACTACATCGAAAACAATCAGCATACAGGTTGTTCCTGGTCCGGTCGGTGCGGCGTATGCATCCCTATGGGTGGTGGGCGATGCTACGCCAAATGGCTGGAATATTGAAAACCCAAATGCAATGAAGAAAGATCCGACCAACGCCTTTCAGTTTAAGTTTAATGAAGTATTGAATGCTGGTGACTTTAAAATCCCTGTAGCGACAGGAAATTGGGGGACAGATTTCTTTATGCCTTTAGCAAACCATCCAAAACTTTCCGAAACTGGTGTTCAGCTGGTTCCGGGTGGAAACCCTGATTATAAATGGAACATCGCAGCTGCTGGCGCTTACAAGATTCTGCTTAATATCAGTGCAACCCCATTTATAACGATCAAACCTTTTACCCCGTACAAGCAGATATGGCTCGTAGGGGACGCCGTGCCTTCTGGCTGGACAATAGATAATCCAACACCAATGGTGCCTACAGCAGGAAACCCTTATGAGTTTACTTATACAGGCTCATTAAAAGTAGGCGAATTTAAGATCCCAACCGCAACCGGAAGCTGGGACGGAGATTTCTTCATGCCACCAACCAATGGAGAAGGAACAACAGGAAAAGATGCAATAATTATCGCTGAGGGTAAAATCGACAACAAATGGAAAATTACCGAAGCTGGAACGTATAAAATTACCTTCAACCAGCTTTACGAAACAATTTCAATTGTCAAAAATTAGGCCATATGAGACGATTTCATCAACTCGCTACACCACTTGTATTTTTGAACATGCTGTTTATGACAGCATGTTCAAAAACTCCTTCAAATGATATAACCACAAAGATAATTCATCCAGACAGTTTGCAAAATCCGTTCGTCGGCCCACTATATTGGAGCCCTTACGAATATAACTTCGAAACGGATGGTTATATTCCTGAAGATGAATGGGAAAAGAATATCAACTGGATCGACAACAACCTAAAATCTTTTGGTTACAAGATGGTCTGTATCGACGGTTGGGGCGACGACTTTAAATACAACGCCGATGGTTATCGTACAACCCACTCGTCCAAATGGAAGCACGACTACGCCTGGTGGTCCGATAACCTGAAAGGTAGAGGGATGACTTTGGGAATATACAACAACCCCCTATGGGTAATCAAATTGGCCGCTGATGCTGGTGTAAAAATTAAAGGAACGAATATTCCCCTTTCCAGCATCATGAAAGAAGATGAACAGGCCACCTGGTTTAAGTGGGTACAAGTTGACAAACCGGGAGCCGAAGAATATGTCAAAGGATATATTCAATACTATGCGGATATGGGTGTGCGCTATCTACGTGTAGATTTTCTTTCCTGGTTTGAAGATGGAAAAGATAGGAATATGGGGACAGTAGGTCCAGTACGTCCGGCGGCGTACTATGAGAAAGCTCTTCGGTGGATGCGTGAAGCCTGCGATAAAAATGGAATTTTCTTAAGTCTGGTGATGCCACATCTCTATAATGATGGGCAGGTAGAGCAAAAATACGGACACATGATCCGCGTCAACGACGATGTTGGAGATGGCAAATGGTGGCGATGGAGCGACAATGAACGTGGAATCAAACGTGTTGGATGGTCACAATATGCAAATGGCATGGATGGTCTGACCTATTGGTCTAACATTTCAGGCAGAGGAAAGATGATACTGGATGCTGATTTTCTTCGGATCAATACTTTTTCCAATGATCATGAAAAGAAGAGTGTAATCTCAGCCTGCTTCATTTCTGGCGGCGCTGTCACAATTGGAGACCGTTATAATTCCATCGATAAAAATCTTTGGCTTTACCAAAATAGGGAACTACTTGCTTTAAGAGAAGATGGATTTGTCGGAAAACCCTTAACCAACGATCCGAAAGATCCAAAAAGCCAAATCTGGAAAGGTCAGTTGACCAATGGTGATTGGGTCATAGCCCTTTTTAATAGAGAGAGTAACTATCAAACCAGAGGATTGAATTTTACAGATTTATCTGGCAGCCATTGGCGGGTAAGGGATTTATGGAAACATGAAGACCTGGGGACAATGAGTTCCTATTTTGAAAATATTCCACCCCATGGTGTAACAGTTTTGCGATTGACGAAGTAATCCAAAGCTCATAACAATACTGAATTTTAATATATATATGCTAAAATAGAAATGATGAAAAAATCAATTTTTCTTTTATTTGTCGTCTTTTGCTGTAACGGGATCGTAGCACGGGGGCAACAGATAAAATCGCCCAATGGAAGATTTGAACTGGCCTTTGGATTGACGAAAGAAGGTACGCCAACCTACGAATTAAAGTTTAAAAACAACGTGGTAATCAAGACCAGCAATCTGGGATTGGAACTCAAGCTCAAACCGGATGAAGAATTAAACTTAAAGGGACAAACGGATAGTGAAATTCAGATAAAAAAGAAGAGCTCGCTTTATAGCAATTTTGAAATCTCCGATTCAAAGACCAGCACTTTCGATGAAACATGGCAACCGGTATGGGGAGAAACTAAAAATGTAAGAAACCATTTCAATGAACTCGCTGTCACATTAAACCAAAAACAAACAGAGCGTCAAATTATTATCCGTTTTCGTTTATTTGATGATGGTCTCGGTTTTCGGTATGAATTTCCACTGCAGAAAAACCTAAATTACTTCACTATTAAAGAGGAACGTAGCCAGTTTGCCATGACTGGTGACCATACCGCTTATTGGATTCCTGGCGATTATGACACCCAGGAATATAATTATACCACATCTAAACTATCTGAAATAAGGGGTTTGATGGGAAGCGCTTACGAAGGTGGAAACGTCTCTCAAACCTCCTTCTCGCCAACGGGGGTACAGACCTCGTTGATGCTTAAAACCAATGAAGGTGTTTACATCAATTTACATGAAGCAAGCTGTCTGAATTACTCGACGATGCACCTCAATTTGGATGACAAAAATTTTGTTTTTGAATCTTGGCTTACGCCAGATTCACATGGCGATAAGGGTAAAATGCAAGCACCCGCTACCTCACCTTGGAGAACAATTATCGTAAGTGATGATGCAAGAGATATATTGGCGTCTAAGATGACCTATAATTTGAATGAACCAAGCAAAATACAAAATACTTCCTGGATAAAGCCTACAAAATATGTAGGCGTGTGGTGGGAAATGATTTCCGGTAAGAGTAGTTGGTCCTATACAAATGAATTTCCGTCTGTCCAGTTGGGAATAACAGATTTCAGTAAGGCAAAACCAAATGGTACCCATGACGCGACAACAGCAAACGTTAAAAAGTATATAGATTTTGCTGCGAAGCATGGTTTTGAGGGTGTTTTGGTTGAAGGATGGAATATCGGATGGGAAGATTGGTTTGGCAATGATAAAGATTATGTCTTTGATTTTGTCACGCCTTATCCTGATTTTGATCTCAAAGGATTAAACGATTATGCACACGCCAAAGGTGTGAAACTGATTATGCATCATGAGACATCCGGATCTATCCGCAACTATGAGCGACATATCGATACAGCCTATAGGCTGATGAACCAATTGGGTTATGATGCTGTAAAAAGTGGGTATGTAGGAAATATTCTTCCATTGGGTGAACACCACTATAGCCAATGGACAAATAACCATTTTCAGTATGCTGTAGAAAAAGCAGCTTCCTACCAAATTATGGTTAATCAGCACGAAGCTGTACGTCCGACGGGTGTAGCACGTACCTGGCCAAATTTGATAGGCAATGAATCTGCTAGAGGTACAGAATACCATGCATTTGGTGGCATAAAGCCTAATCATGTAACTATCTTGCCTTTCACAAGACTTATTGGCGGTCCAATGGATTATACCCCCGGTATTTTTGAAATGAACCTCGCCAATGGCGCCCATGTGAATAGTACGTTGGCCAACCAATTGGCGCTATATGTAACGATGTATAGCCCTTTGCAGATGGCAGCAGATTTTCCGGAAAATTATGATCGTTTTCCAGATGCTTTTCAATTTATTAAAGATGTCGGGCTGGATTGGGATGACAGTAAATATTTAGAGGCTGAACCTGGTCAATATATTACCGTTGCCCGTAAAGAAAAAAATACAGAAAAATGGTTTTTAGGAAGTGTAAATGGAAATTCCAGCAGAACATCGAAGATAAAATTTGATTTTCTGGATGAAGGAAAGACCTATTTGGCAACTATTTATGCTGATGCGTCAGACGCAAACTATAAGACAAAACCACAAGCGTATACAATAAAAACTACAAGAGTAACGAAAAAGGACACGATCGTTCAACATTGTGCCGCAGGCGGTGGTTATGCTGTTTCGATTGTCCCAATCAAAAAATAAAGGCAATTGATGAGATCATAGGGAGGATTTTTCGGATCCAAACGGAAATGAATCCCTAAATGTCTTATCCATTTCTATAATTAATAAGGCCTTCTTCCCAATCTCACTTATGATAGTTTAACGGATCGATATAACTAATGTTCATTAGCGAACTTTATATCGGACCACCAACGAGATGCAATGCGTGATATATGCGGTTCTATTTCTTACATCCTGTTTTGTAAATTCAAAAACCAGTAAAGCGATATCATGAAGCTAGTTGCGAAAATATTTTAATTAAAATAGCGCTGAATAAATATGGATCATTTAGAACCTATACCATTATGGACATTAGTAGCTAATATCAAACAGGAAATTAGTTATGGTGAAGGGAAAATGGAAACCCACAAAGGCTCTAAACAGTTTAGCCCGGGCACCAAAGTGTATATTATCGATTGGTATGCTGGGATGTGCAAAGATATTACCGTAATCGGCTTGTCCAGAGACACAAAAAAATTAATTACGATTGTTATACGGGCCGAATGGATCGAAAATTTCCGCGTCAAGTTATGCTACAACCCTAAAGTATGCTCAAAAATAAAGACCTACTTTGATAAGGAGGAAGCTGGAATGCAACGGTATACAG
>NZ_DDGR01000015.1:0-7867 GCF_002337775.1 Sphingobacterium sp. UBA1897 | reverse complement strand
AGTTTTAGGGGAGCAGCATATGCTAATAACCCTAGCTGCTATGCAAGCCATAAAAGATGGAGTAAATGAATTGCATTTGGCATCTGTTAAATCGGATAATTTTCATAGAGATGGCACTAAAGCTTTTTATGAAAAAATAAATGACTTATTAAGTTATCAAGAGGGAAATATCTCTGTTCATGGAAATACGTTGGATTATTATAGTCACGAATTGGCAGAAATCTATAATGTCCCTTTAGAACTTTTATCAATCGCCCATTCTTGTCATATTTCAAACATAGCTTGTGGGGAATGCTCTGGATGTAAAAAGCAACTAAGAGTGAGAGAGGAACTTGGTATAAATTAATTTTAATATAATGAACAATAAGATGACTTGGACGAATTGTTTTTCGTCTCGTAGATATGGGTTTGAAAATAATGAAGCAGGAATTCGTACAGAATATGAAAGAGATTGGGATCGAATTATTTTTTCAAGTCCTTTTAGAAGATTACAAAACAAAACACAGGTGTTCCCTTTACCTGAAGAAGTATTTGTACACAATAGACTCACTCATTCATTAGAAGTAGCTAGCGTTGGCAGATCTTTAGGTAAGAAAATAGGGAAACATTTATCTGAACTTCCCAAAGTAATTGGTAATTACGAAGCAAGGCGATTTTATCGTAATAACCTTAAAAATGTAATAGCATCTGCATGTCTAGCTCATGACTTAGGAAACCCAGCATTTGGTCATTCGGGTGAAGAAGCGATTTCAAAATACTTTAGAAAAAAACAAGAGGACACGGATTTTAAGGGAAGATTCTCTGAAAGTGAATGGAAAGACTTAACTCACTTCGAAGGAAACGCAAATGCGTTAAGAATCCTAACAATGCAGCAGAAGGGCAAAGCAAAAGGAGGATTTAAACTGACTTATTCAACACTCGGAGCAATTATAAAATATCCTTGTGAATCTCTAGGTTCTGAGGGTAAGAATGGGGAAAAGCACCTAAAAAAATACGGCTACTTTAAGATTGATGAAGCTGTTTTCAAGGATATTGCAAAAGAACTTAATTTAATTGAACAAAAAAAGGATGGTTTTATTAGATACAAAAGACATCCATTTGTTTACTTAGTGGAAGCTGCCGATGATATATGCTATAGTATAATAGATTTAGAAGATGCTCACAGATTAGGCATAATTGATTATTATTTAATCAAAGAACTTCTGATATCTCTTATAGAATTGTGTGAAATTGACCAGATCGATTGGGTAAAGAAACAAGTTTTGACTTTAGAAGATGACAAAAATGAAGCACTTTCATATTTGAGAGCAAAATCTATTAACGCATTAACTTTAAAGTGTGCAGAAAGGTTTATAGAAAATCAATCGAAAATAATCAAAGGAGAATATTTAAACACGCTTTTGGAAGATATCCGAGAAATTCAACCGACCTTAGAAAAGATTAGAGAAATCTCCGATGAAAAGATTTATAATAACATTAAGGTTGTAAAATTAGAACTTGCCGGTTTTAGAATAATGTCTGGGCTAGTAGAAGATTTCGTTACAGCGGCATTAACTCCAAAAAAAGACAGAGAAAAGGAGCATAAGAAAGTTTTAGAATTACTTCCAAAGCAGTTTAATTTCAAAGAAGAAGAAACTGATTATGAAAAAGTAATGCATATTATAGATTTTATCTCTGGAATGACAGATCTATTTGCACTTAAACTTTATCGGAATTTGAGAGGGATAGAGATATAGATCTTAACTAAAGTATTCAAAATGAATAATTAACAAATAATACTCCTACTATGAATAAAAAGAAAGAAAATCTTACGACAGACTTGTTGGGAGTTGCTCCTTATGGTGAAGCTATTAAAGTGGCTGTAGAAAAAGGATTTGGCGGAGCTAAAGCAATTTTAAGTAGGGTTTGTCTACCTGCGGCGGAGGAACTAGGTTTGATGTATAAAGATAAAGTAAGACACTGGAGGTTAAATAATATTATTAAAATTATTGAAAAGTCTGATAAAAAAATTGATTTTGTGAATGGAAACTTAGAACTAACTGCACACCCTAGAGTTATAAAAGAAATAATTGAAAATGGTTCGTGGTGTGATGACGATTCTATACAAGAAATGTGGGCAGGAATATTAGCTTCGTCCTGCAACGAGAAATTAGGGGATGATAGTAATTTAATTTTTGTTAATGCCCTAAAAAATTTAACAAAAAATCAAGTTATTATTTTAAATTATATTTGCCAAAATTGTAAAATCAAAGTTGACAGAAACGGCTTTTTGTTTGCCGAACATATTGAGATTTCTTTTGAAGACCTTTGTGCAATTTTAGATACTTCAAACCTGCACCAGATTGATTCTGAATTAGACAATCTTGCATCCAATGAATTGATATTGCAAGAACTAAACGTTTTTGGAGGTGGACACGCTGCAGGATTTGTTTTCGGAGACGACAAGATTACTGCACATCTTGAGCCATCTCCGTTTGCTATAAACTTGTTTATTAAAGGTCAAGGGTTCAAAGGAGAACCGAAAGACTATTTTAAAATCGATTACATTGAAACAAATACGGGTCAGAAATAAAGTTAATTGGAGATTATTCAAACAAAAGGTTCATAAGTATAAAAGACTTTTACCGCTTCATTTGAGAAGTCATGTTAGCTCCTTTCGAGGAGGGTAACGCCAACTGTATTTGGATTAAACCTTACAAATTCCGTTTAAAGTACCAAAACAATCTCTCAAAGGCAGCGTAAAGTTGAGATATGAACTTGGCACTGTTAGAGAGCGTTATAACGCAACACGATTAGATTGAATTGAGTAGTCTCGTTGTAATCAATTATATTTTATAGTTCATTTGGAACTGTATTGCTCAGAGTTAGATTAAAAAAATTATAATACTTAAATTCCAACACTAAAATTTCATTTTTTACTTATTTTAAATAATATATCTTATTCATTATAAAAATTCATGTCAACAATCAAATTAACAAGCGACGCAGAGAAATATGCAGAATCAGCTGAACAACTGAGTGCGTTCAGTGGGCTAAAATTACTTCATGTAAAAAGAAGTATAGCTTCAATACTAAACTTAATCGGCAGAAACGAAATATTTGACGAATATACTAAGCACAACATAAGTCATATTGATTTTATGTTGCAATCTTTGGATTGGATTATCCCAGACCAAACTAAAAAAGAGCTCACTAGTGCTGAATGGTTAATGATTACATTATCGATTTATTTTCATGATTTGGGCATGCTTGTTACAAAGGAGGAATTTAAAGGTAGAGAAAAGTCATATTTCAGTGTTTTTAAAAATGAAATCCTAGGTAATAAATATGGGCAAAGTTTTAAGGATAAAATTTTATCCCTCGAGAAAGACGATCAAGATAGATTTATTTATCAAGAGTTAGTTCGTAAAACTCATGCCGAAAGGATTAAATATTGGATTTTAGAAGAAAATAACCCCCAGTTTTCTGATGGATTAGAAATAATCAATGAAATAAAAAAATTAATAATTCCTTTAGATGATATGTTTAAAAGAGACTTGGCCTTGATTTGTGAAAGCCATCATCTTAGCGATCTAGATAACTTTGATAAGTATAAGCCTGACCAACAGTATGGACCAAATAATCAAGAAGTTGTAAATCTTCACTATTGTGCACTAGTACTTAGAACTGCAGATCTGCTTCATATCACATCAGATAGAACACCCTCTATTGAATTTAATTTAATAAATCCTACTGACCCAATAAGCCAGGAAGAATGGGCAAAACAAAGAAGTGTGAAAGTTGTTCGTCCTAGAAAAAATATTAATGATATTGAAACTAATGAAATTGTAATTGACACAGACACATGTGAGGTTATTGCTCTTTTTCAAAAAGAAGATGGGTTCTTTGGTTTAATTTCGTATTTAAATTACGCGACAAAACAACTTAAAGAAAATTATAAACTCAATGAGTTATGTAATAAAAAGTATAATACTACTTATCAATACCCATGGAAAAATATTGATGATTCAAAAATAGAAACAAAAAATTTTGAAAAGAAGCAATTCGAATTTATTCTAGATCAAACTAAAATTCTAAACCTATTAATAGGACATACTCTTTACAATGATTCATCTGTTGTACTAAGGGAGCTAACCCAAAATGCAATTGATGCTTCTAAGCTAAAAAATTATGAATATCAACAATCAAAAAAGAATAGCTATGTTCCTCACATTAAAATAGAGTGGGATGCTTCCACTAGAGTGTTATCTTTCATTGACAATGGCACAGGAATGAGTTTAGAAATAATTGAAAATCATTTACTAAAAGTAGGTTCCTCCCGTTATCAAGACGAATCTTTCAAAAAAAATTACCCAGACTTTTCCCCTATAAGTAGGTTTGGCATTGGCTTATTAACATGTTTTTTAATTGCGGACGACATTGATATTACAACAAAAACTGAAGAAATCGAAAAAGCAATTCAACTAAAAATAAGAAAAGTTCATGGTAAATATCTATTAAAGTATCTTGATAAGAAAGAATTACCTTATCATATTCAAGGTCATGGTACTCAAATTAATCTGTTTGTTAGACCAGATGTCAATCTTGACGATATAGAAAAAGAACTAAAAAAATGGATTCTCTTTCCAGATTGTAAAATCGAGTTTATAAATAAAAATGAAAGCCTTGACGCAATAACAATAGGATATGAATCTCCTAAATCTTTTTTGATTGAAGAATTAGAATCTTTGAATATAAATATTGATGATCAAAAATTTAAAATTAAAGAGGTAACCAAAAACGGAGTAACAATGGCTTTTGCTGTACGTTATATAGACCATTGGAAAGAATGGGACTTTTTAGAAAACCGTTACAACTTATCTCAATTTAAAATACCAAGTGGGACCTGTATTGAAGGAATTAGGGTGGAGTTTTCCACTCCAGGATTTACTACAAACAATTTCTTCTGCATTTCAAATTCTTCTGGAAAAAATGCTCCAAAAACTAATGTCGCTAGATCAAATATCGAAACAACTTCTGAACGGGAAAAATTTCTAGCAACAGTCTACAATATCTATTTCGAACACATCGCTGAAGAACTAAAAAATTTAATTAAAAATAATTCAATGACTTGGGCGATAAGAGAGGCAAACTATTTACTATCACACTTTCTTGAAAACGCCTTTGATTATAATAGTAATAGAAAAACGATTAAAATTGAAGATTCAAAAATTCTTGAGAATGTTTTGATGAATCAAGACTTCTTATTAATTGAGCATAATAAAGCTAGAAAGATAACGAATATAAATAATTTAATTAGCCTCAAGCAATTTTGGACAATAGATAGCGCATCATATGAGTCTGCAAATTCTTTGGTGAAAGAAGTTAAAACCTCGAATACAACAGCAATAGCATTAATGGAAACGATTTATGGAGAATCTGATGCAAAGATTGATCATATAGAGAATTTACTATGTGTTGAACGATATAGCAATAAAGTCAATCAACTTATTTATAAACATTTTGAGGTTAATAAAATTATTATCGTTCCAGAACAACGCAGGGTTGATTTTAAGTGGGAAATATCAACTGACAACATTTGGAAAAAATACACAATTATAGCTGACCATAGTTATAATAATATAGTTGAACATCTATACGTTCAGGTAGGTAATATAGAAATCGATAATCAAAAAGATTATATGGCAATTAGTTCTAACAGCGCATTTTACTTATTACGTGGTTCGGATTTACATAGCTATGTATTAGAATTAGATAAAAATTTGGAAGAACAAACTCGTGATAAAAATAACATAATAGCGAATTTATTATCAACCATTGTAAAGAACTTTGTCAATAGTGAGATTAAAGAGGATCACATTAATCATGTATTTGATGGAAATAATAATAACAATAGGAAAGCATTAAGAAACTTTCAAGAATATATAGATTTAGAAGAGTTGAAAACTTTATTACTTACAAGCACCTTAAAAATATTCGATACAACAATCTGGAATAGAAGGCATTATTTTTAAAAAAATTGAGCTTTCTCTACAAAGGGCAAAAATAAAATTTAGAGTTCAGTTATGCGTTCTATAACTGAACTCAATTTTAAACTGAAATTTCGAAATTTTTAGGGAGTGTAACTCAAACTGTGTCATTGGATTAGCATCTTAAAAACCTCTTTCTAATTTGAGTCTATCCCCAAATCTAATATATTGAATATTCCGGAGTAAATTGACCCCATGATTCCGGCACTTTGCTGGAGTATATGCGCGATTCCATTGAGTTATCGCATGCCATTCCGGCAGATGTTGCCCCCCTATAAGATTTAGATGGATTTATTCCGGATCATACTGACCCCTCAAAAATAATATGGGGTCTAATTCCGGAGCATCTTGACCCACTTGGTTATTTTGATTTATTTGGGATAAGATTTTTAAGAGTTATTCCAATGGCCGGTAAATCAAGACCCATTGTAATCTCACCCTAACTAGCTATATTCAAAACTAAATAATTCCAATCGAATTTATTGTTATTATCTCGTTGGAAGGTTGGGAAATTCTCCTGTTTCCCATATTTCACTAAAAATTCTACAGGTGTAAGTTGCCCTAACGAAGAATGTGGCCTGACATTATTATACATCCATGCCCATGCATGGGCGTACTTCCTGATCTCAGTTAGGTTTTCAAACATGTAACTGTCCAATACATCCTGTCTGAATGTCCTATTAAACCTTTCGATAAGACTATTTTGGGTCGGTTTCCCTGGTTGGATGAAGTGCCATTCAATGCCATTTTGAGAGGTTCATAACGATCGCTCTTGGTTACAGCCGACTTTAGATTATCCGGTACCAGTGCCTTGGGAACTCCGCCCAGGAAACACAGGCAATCGTTCAGCGCTCCAATAAAATCAGGGATTGTTTGGCTACGCACAGCTTTTGCATAACAGTAATTGGAATAAGGAAGACAGGCGACAAATACCTCGCAATTAATAAGTTCACCTGTCTCAATATCAATATAATGCAACTTCTTGCCGGAGAAGTCGATATAGAGCTTGTCTGCAGCTTCATGTTGCATTACCATGGTTCCTGAACGGGAAGAAACACTTAGCTGTGAAAAGTGATAACAGAACTGAGAGTAACCATACCCCTGGGCATAAGATACTTTGTATTCTTCCCAAAGCAGTTTACGCGTTACGCCAACTCTTTTAAGTTCTTTCTCCAGATGTGGCAAACGCTCTTTGAGATCCTCGAACCTAGGGTCACGATAGGCCGGATTACCTGAATGCAGCAGACCTTCCAGCACGGGATCTTCCACAGCCAGAAGGTCGGTCATGTTTAACTTTGCCTCACCTATCTTAAAGAGATAGGACTTTACGGTATTCTTACTTATACTAAGGCTGCGCGCTATGGCTTTTATAGCATAGCCTTGCTGGTGCAGCCTGATCATCTGTTTTATCTGACTCATGGGTCTGGTTTTTCCGGCCATTGGGTAATATCATTTTCCCAAAAGTAAAACCAAAATCAGAACCCAGACAAGGGGTCACATCTTCCGGAATCTAGGAGCTCCCAAAGTGCTAGAGGGGTCAATATGCTCCGGAATATAAGTTGTTAAACAGAAAGATATTATTTGGAGAGGTAAAAATGCCTCCAAATATCATACTGATTGAACAACAAAGGGGTCATTATCTGACGGAATGCCATGCGATAGCAGCGCTTAAACAAACATGATATCCTAAATTATGTAAGGAATCAGGGGGGCAGCATGCTCCGGTATATGCAGTAAAACGTGTTTTTTTCATTTTATTACTTAAATCTAAACATTTATGTCCAGTTTTAAGCTGTTTGATTTTTTGGGACACTTACAAATATGCTGCTCCCCTAAAA
>NZ_DDGR01000016.1:0-3716 GCF_002337775.1 Sphingobacterium sp. UBA1897 | reverse complement strand
CATTTGAGCTTGTTTTTTCACGTTGAAAAAATCATTAAATAATGCCCAGTCGTACACCCCTTCATCAATTGGATATGCTGTTAAAACTCCTGATAACTTATGTCTATCTATCCATATTTCCGCCTTTTCAATTGAAGTAAAAACTCCACTTGAAAACCGCCCTCCTTCTCCATGAAAAACCCAAAGTGTATCGAACATATTACTTATTTTTTTAAAAATTACCCTGGGAATCTAGTATGCAGGACAGTCCGATCTGGACTCTTTTCTATCTGCTCGAAATCATCTATTTTTCTACAATTATTGAAAATAACCATTTCGATGTGCTCACATTCATTTACGTCCTTGACAGATTGTAAGTTTCTGCCGTAGTCGATACGAAATGTTCTTAGATTTTTGAGCCTCTCGATACCTTCCAAATTTTGCACATTAGTATGGTGGACCAATATTTCTTCCACATTGGGAAAAGCATCCACAATCGATTCAAAGGATCTACTTGTAGGGTTGAAATACCATAATGTAATATGCTTTACCGAATTACTGTGATTTTCGAATTTAATACTCTTATTAAAATCCAAAATATGGACTTCTTCAAGCCTCGCAAATTTACTTAAATCGATGGTTCCCTTTGTCGATTTCCCATTGCAATAGAGTTGTCTTACCTCCAGTACATTCTTAGGCAGCTCAATATCCAATAGGGATTCTGAAAAGCTAATTTTTTGAATCTTAAAATGCTGTAATTGTTCAAACAAAACAGTTTCAAGAGCTTTACCCTTATAACGATCTATTGTTAATATTTTTAAATTTCTATTATTGAAGGGCAACCTTCCATCATACAATTCAGCAAGATACTCGTTATAGCCAGGAGGATCATCACGTCGCAGGTACTTTTCAAATTCGTTCCAGCTTTCTGGTTTATAACGCTCCACAATAGCCATTACCTCTTCAAAGGTACTGATTGATAAATACTCTTCTCCTTTAAATTGACAAAGAAATAACTGGTGCATCTTTTACTATAGTATTGGCTCTAAACTTACCAAATTTCCATTGAAATAAATATGATGGCTTAAATATTTCCGCCATTGTTTTCTCTAGAGCGACCACCAAAGAAATCGACATAGTTCGCTCCTATATCGCTAAAGACAGTGGTGCCTATGACAACATTGGCAGCTATTGGAATGTTGGAATTGGTCGTGGTATTGTAAGGCTAAGGTATTGGTTTGAAAGTAGGATTGGTTACGGGAGACCGTAGCTGATTTATTCAACCCTGTTAATAAGACAATAAAATAAAAAAGCCCCCCCTTATAACCGTTGAGGGAAGCAATTTTAGCTAGATGTCCGCTTGGGCTAGATGTTAACCGGCTTTGGGCATTAATCTATTGTAAAGATCGTGAGATTAGTTGAGATAATTGTTGTTCATTTCTTAGAAAATGTTGTTTAAAAGATAATGGCAACCGCCGTTTATCAAAAAGTTCTTCCATGGTCATCCATACCTGATCCGTCAATGTAAAATATTTTTTGGTGCTTAGATCATCTATAGTCAAAAATCCGGTAACAGAAAACTTTTCGACAGCTAGTACGCCGTGCTCAACAGCTAGAAATAACTTTTTTTAAAACCAAACAGGATTCGATATTGTATTAATAGTACTTTTCAGAAATAGGTAGTAATTAGGAAGCCTTGAGATCCTCCCAGACTCAAGGTTTTTTTATTCCTTTTATATCCTTTTTCATCGCATATCGTCCTTTATCCACTTTAATTCCCCACGTTGTATCAGGACTATATACTTTTGCACCTGATAATCGGTCAATAAGCAATTGTCTTCAAGGTGGTAATTGAACTGCTTAGTGAAGGTGTAATATTGAATACTCCCTACATAAGCATTATTGAGATAAATATGCCAAAGGCTGTATTTCTTGGCCCGAACTTCCACGACCTGGCGTTTTCCATGATGATAAAACAACTCAGGCACATCGGTATCAAAGCGAAGTATAAGAGCGTCAATGCACGCTTCCTTGATGACATCGGCAAGTACACCGAATGCCAATTGCCACACTCCCTGAGATTTCCTGAAAACATAAAAAGCAAGACCATTTTTGTTGTAAAGATGATAATCTTTCATGCCCATGCTTTTATCATGCACGGTGATTTGAGCGTACATTACCCGATTTCGGCAAAAGATTTCTAGCGGTTTCATTATACAATATTACTAATAATATTAGTAATATTGTATACGGTATAGATTTATAGGGTTTCTTACTTTTTATATGTAATCGGATGTATTAAGCCTATCCTAGCCCGATAATAGCATTATGGGAAACCTTAGTCTATATTAAGATTGGAATTGACGTAAGCCGTCGCTACGCGGACAGCTTACCATAAGCGACTTGGTTAAACAGCTCCACTTTCGTATCTTCGATACGGCTACGTTACTTCGCTAAGTCGCCGCTCCATAATATAACAATGCTAAAAACTACCATACATACATTCAACGACCTTGACAAATGGTTGTCCGACAACTTCTATTTTGAAGACGGACACGTTTTGGCAATAAAAGAAAATCCGCTTGAAATTATTGTTGGTTATAATGTGAAAGCAAATTATAAGGCAAATTCAGAAAGACACATTTTGCCTTTCAAAATCATTCCATCAAAAATTTACGAATGGACTTTTGACAAAGATCTAGCAAATGTTGGTGACGACAACTATATTGAATATATTGAAGCACAAGAAGTTGAAAATGGAATTTGCTTAGAGTTCTCTACACTTGCGACTTTTCGACTTGTTACAAACAGCCTTGAAATTGAAGAACAAGAGCTAATAAAAACAACATTTAAGCCTTGGACAAGCGAAAAAGAAATGTATTTGACCGCTGACCTTTCTGAAATTCCGAGACCTTTATTTTGGAAAGAAAAATTAAACAAATACGGACACGACATTCTGTTTCGTTATTATTCAGGTGAAGAAAGACAACCAGAGCAAGTTCCTTACCCAGACTATCAAGGTTACTATATACAACTTGCGGAGAGAATTAGCTCGACACAAGAAGGTATTTTTCTCAAACATATAAAAGTAGAAAACGGAAAATTTAGTTTGAATTCTGAAAACTAGGACGATGAATTGAAAGATGTTTGGAACGACTTAACAGCAATTCTTGCAGACTTTCCTAATGCTCAAATCAAAAGCGGAAATTGCGAGTTTAACGGGGCAAAATGGAAACAATATTTAGCTGACAAACTATTACCGACAACAGAATGACAGGAAGCACAGCATATAACGGTGGCGACTTAATTCGCTTGCCTTAAGCCTCCGCGCCATTACCCGACTTTCTGGAGGCTTTGGCCTCATACGCAGAAGATATTCAAGGGTATTATGATAATACAGACGCAAATGTAGATGCTGAGAAAGCTGCGTGGTCAACATTTGCTGATATTTTCAAGGGAGCTAAAGTTTACGAGTAATAGTAAGCATTTCTTTCACATATTCGCATATTTACCAGCGAAGAATATTTGCTTAAAATACCAACGAAAACTACAGAATAATATATGAACATACAGCTAAGTGTCAATAGAGATTTAAACGCAAACGACATACTACAACTTTATCAAGCTAACAAATGGAGTGCAGCCAATAAACCAGAACTACTGATCAAAGCACTCTTAAATTCGCATTCCTTAGTTACGGCATGGGATGGTACGACATTGGTAGGTCTAGGAAATGC
>NZ_DDGR01000010.1:1807-2812 GCF_002337775.1 Sphingobacterium sp. UBA1897 | reverse complement strand
CATTAATCCCAATTAAGGAATTTGTGAAGACTGATTTTATATTTTGCCAATACAAATACTGTTTTGTAAATTCAATTATTAGGAAGCCAATTTAATACCTAAATATCATAGCAATTAATTTTAGAGCATTCATCACATTATCATGGAACTAAGGGAGATAGAAAAAAACTATGAAAGAATGTCGGATAACAGGCTCATTGAGGTTATTACCACAAATGCGCAGGGAATTCAGCCGGAAGTAGTTAGTATCATAGAAAATGAAATTAAGAAGCGCAACCTCGACCCTGATCTTTTAAATAGCTTAATAGCCCAAAATGAACAGCATTCTATTGAAGATATTTATCATTATGCGGAACTGCTGCGGAATTGTCCCTGCCCTATCTGCAACAATACTCGGGACAAGTTAAATGGGACAATCTACCACAGTATCAAAAGTATCATAGTTATGAGTATCACCGAAACTAGATGGGTCATTGCCTGCCCGGATTGTTTGGACAAGCAAAATCGAAAAGCCATTGTGTCTTGCTCACTTCTTGGTTGGTGGGGAATTCCCTGGGGGATACTGAAAACCCCCGTGTACATCTATAGAAATTTAAAGGTAAAGGGAGAAAACAGGATCAGCGATCCAAACGGTCCGCTCCTTTCATTTACAGCTGACAATATAGGTCAAATAAAAGCTTTCGAGAATAATCCTGAAAAATTGAAAAATGTTATTAAAGATTTAAGATAACGATTAATACAAATTAACAATAAAAAGACCTTATAACAGTATAGCAACCCTTTATGAAACCCCAACTGGATATGGTGGTTGCCATTCATCTATTGGTGGAGCAGTCATCCAAAATAAAGAAACTTAGAGTTTTTCGACCTCTTCGACAGAAAGTCCAGTGCCCTTAGCAATATCAGCTATAGGTAGCCCCATTTCCTTAAATGCTTTAGCAGTCTCAAGAGCTTTTTTACGCTCTCCTTCTGCTAGTCCTTTGGCTTTACCTTCTGCTAGACCTT
>NZ_DDGR01000010.1:0-1618 GCF_002337775.1 Sphingobacterium sp. UBA1897 | reverse complement strand
ATTAAATAATGGAAGCGAAATCATTTTATATCCCAATTTATCATAGAATATTTCTTTGGTCAATTTGTCACACAGCGCAACATCATAGAAATAAGGCCGTTCTGTGACACTGGCGGTGTTACCATTCGCAGATAAATATGGGTAGTTTATGATATACTTAGTGTTATCCACTAGGTATATCATATCTAATGTTGGAATTAACATTTGAAACGCCATCCGCTGAAGCTATGATTTAGTATTACTTAGCAATCTAACAAGTTCCTTTACAGAGTCGTTGGGTGGTGCGGCAAAATCTTTTATTCCGTCAATTGTTTCCATGCAAAGAGGCGCAGCCCTTTCAAACATGATATCTTCATAAGCTGAAATTGCCTCTTTAAGGTTGGCTTGCCTTCCACTAGTTAGGCATGCACACAGATCCAAAGCGTCCATCATGGCCAGATTTACGCCTTCACCATTCGGAGGCATCAAATGCGCGGCATCCCCAATGAGGGTAAGATTACTTTTAGAAGCCCACCTTATCGATAAAGGAAAATAGTTAAGTGGGCGCCATGTGAAATGTTCACTGGCTTCAAAAAGCATGAAGAAGACAGGATTCCAATTTACAAAATGTTTTTTTAAATACCCGCTAACTTCTATAGGATTACCAAAATCTATACCACTGGATATACCCCAGTTTTCCGGATACATTGAGGCTGCATAAAAAGTGAATCCGCCATCGCCTCTGGGCTGGACAACCAGGGTGGCCCCATCTCCCATAGCCATCAGATTCCCTTGATTAACGAGTTCGTACATTTCCGGGCATCCAATCTCGGGATGATCTATTTCGCCCTGGATAATTGCTGCTCCGGAATAAAGAGCTTTCAAATCAGTCAGATAGGGACGAACCTTGGAGCGGTAACCGTCCGATCCGATGACCAGATCAGCAGCCGCGGTCATTCCGTTCTCAAATTTTAATTCCCATTTATCTTCAATTTCCCGCAAACCTATAAGCTGGCTATCCCAAACTACGGTACCAGGAAGCAGTCCGTCGATTAGGAGATCTCTCTCAGCGCTCCTCTATCGATTTCTGGTCGGAAATGTTCATCTCCGAATACGGGTTCTTCGTCTCGCTGACTCTCATCCATCAGCATATTTCCCTGCGGATCAAGCAGACGATATTTGTCGGCACCCTTCATGTAGTTTGCTTTAAAAGCCTCCATAAGTCCGGTCGCCTCCATCGCTTTAAGACCTGAATCAAAGTGCAGATCTACAATAGCTCCCTGTACGCGTGCGGCTTGACCAAAATCTCTTTCATACACTTTAACCTGTGCACCTTTCATTTGCAGCAGCCTGGCCAATGTCAGACCACCTGGACCACCTCCAACGATGGCTATCTTTTTTTCGCTTAACATTTCTATCTTTTTTAATGATACAAAGGAACGGCGGAAAAAAAGGCGATACAATAACGAGATGCTGTAACTTTAGGACTATTCGCGGTTTTTAGCGATAAAGGCACTCGGTGACATTCCTACCGCTTTGCTGAACAGCCGTGTAAAGTAGGAAAAGTCATCGTAGCCTAGTTCATCTGCAATCTCTTTCACTGACTTCCCGGAATGATAAAGCAGCCGTTTGGCCTCCA